>JBMFVP010000012.1:0-34650 GCA_049965935.1 Thermocladium sp. | reverse complement strand
CACCCAACCACCACCTAACACCCCAATACTCTATTGTTCGCCCAAGCGCAGCATCGTGATACTCACCATGTAGCTTAAATACTCTGGTGGTCCAATCAGGTGGACGCGGCTTAGGTATCTCGTACTTACCCCTCTGAACGGTGGGTATTATGCTGGTTAATAGAACCACGCCGAACACTATATATATGATCCACGCTAATCCATGGGAATAAATCCAGCCCGCACTTAGTGACCCAACTATGGCGCCACTACTCGTGGCCACCTCAAGCCCCATTCCTATGCGTACATTAGTTATCTTGTCCTTTATATAAGCGCTGGCTGATCCGCTTGATGTAGCTATTGTAGATATGAGTGAAGCCCCAGTGGCGTAATAAATGGGAACCCCAAGGAATAGCACTAATAATGGAGTCAGAACAGTGCCACCGCCTAGTCCAGTTAGTGAACCAATGAAGCCTGAAAATATGCCTGCAATCAATATCTCCACGAACCTTAGAATGATGTCTAACATGTTTAGATTCCCTTTAACTTAAATATTTTAAGTTTTTCTAATGTGGATTACCATGGCTCTCAGCGAGGAAAACCTTTCTTGAAAATATAGAATAGAACCTAACTCCTCCACGCCAAAACTCGACTAGCCATTTACTGGCCAGAGCTCTAGAGACGCATGAAACTGTTTTTAAACTCAGCAAGAGTTGAGGGATATATTCTCCTCTTCCATGGGAGTATGAATGTTTTGTATGTAAAGCTATGTGATTGATTTATCTTTGACCGTTGGTGCTGTGTCCATAGCCTTGGGACGCTGGGGGAAACCATGAGGGCGAGGTAGATAACGGCAATCCATAAGATACATAGGTAACTATATCCGCTGCTTTATTATGAGGCTGGTGGTTCAGCACTTGACTATATTGAACCCGGAGGCCTTTCTTAATCTATTCATTATGGCTAATCCAATCCCGATTTCCGGAAACCCCTCCACCACTGCAGCATCCACTCCTAACTCATCTACGCGCCTCAATGCCCAAAATAATTGGCGAGCCACACCGTAAAGATCGCTCCTGCTCCCTATCTTTATCAATTCAACACCTCTATATGATGCACAGGTCTCACTGCTACATATAACGGCGATCCGCATTTTCTTGCCGAGTTCATCGATTAATTTATCGGTTATTTTAACTATGCCGTCCACATCATCACACTCCACTAAAGTAACCGGCTTTGACGGGGCGTAGTGCCTATACTTCATTCCAGGAGCTAATGCTGCATCCGCCTCTCGAACCCCTCTAGCAAACTCCGGCACCTCTATATCCTGGAAAAACCTACGCAACTCCTCTAAAGTGAAGGGGCCGGGACGAAGCAGAATAGGTCGACCGCCCGTGAAGTCTATAATGGTGGATTCAACCCCGAAATAAGTGTCTCCCCCATCTATTATAACGTCTACTTTACCCATTAAGTCATGAATGACGTGGTCAACTCTTGTAGGGCTTGGCCTACCAGATAAATTAGCGCTCGGAGCCGCAATGGGCTTTGATCCCCGTATTAAATCCAACGCAACTGGATGAGCCGGCATTCTAACTGCCACAGTTTCCCGCCCGCCAGTGGTTTCGAGAGGCACTCTTGACGATTTCCTTAGAATCACGGTAAAGGGGCCAGGCCATACTCTGCGCAAAATATCATAAAGGTTAGGCGGCACTTCAATGGCCACGTCACTTAATTGATCCAGCGACGCTATGTGAACTATGCTTGGATTATCGGACGGGCGGCCCTTAACCTCATAAATCCTCCTCACTGCGACGGGATTAAACGCGTCAGCGCCAAGGCCATAAACGGTCTCCGTTGGAAACGCCACTAAACCGCCTCGAAGCACTGCATCAATTGCAGGCTGCAATTCGTACTTACCGCTAATGGCTCGTATTATTATCGTCTCCATTCCCATCACGCGCTTAATGATTACTGGCCCTGCGACTGTTGTTGAAGCCACTGCTCCACAATATCGTAACCATATATTGCCTTGAACATTTCCCTCCCCATCTTAGTCATTCTCAGCGGCGTCCAGGGAGGATCGAAAACAACCTCAACATCTATATCCTTGGCCTCCGGCACTATTGATTGAAGAGCCCCACCAACCGAGTAACCAAGATCCTGGGATAATGGGCAACCCACGGCGGTCAACGTCATTCTAATTACCAGCTTATCCCCCTCCATGGATACCTCATATATGAGCCCAAGGTCATATACATCAATCGGTATCTCCGGGTCATATACGTTCCGCAATGCATCCACGACCTTGCGAGCCCGTTCCTGATCTAGATTAGTCTTAAAGTTTATTTCATCTGACAGTGACTCCGCCATATAACTTCACGACAGAGTCACGTATATCTATTTAAAAATCTATTGCAGCTAGCTAATTTAATCCTTCCCGCTTATCCCCTTGCCCCTTTAATGAAATTATTATCCTATTATCATAGTCCTTGCAGCGAACTACCTCGTCCTTGTGGGCGTGGCATCTTCGCCTCGCGGTGGGTTTTTCCTGCTTCTTGGGGGTGGCCGGAGGCCTCCGTCGGAGCCATTTCACTAAATCCCGTGTGAGGGGGTACGGTCCATCCTCCACAGGCATGAACCCCAGCCCCCAAGGGCTCGATCCAACTCTTTTAGCCAAGGTCCAAGAATTATCTTGATTAACTATGAAAACATTATCTATAAGGGGGCCATCCCTCGCGGAAGGGGACTCCCGCCACCTTAAACCCCTGTTAGGTTAAAAACTTAAATAATTATAATTAATTGGGGGTGGTGGATGCTGAGGGTTTGCAGCACTGATAATGATGACTCTGCTGAGGCTTAGATTATGGGAAAAATTTATTCTCAAGTGATGCAGTTAATAATTCATGGATAAATCGCTGGTAAATGAGGTGGCCCATGGATTGGTGATATCTAAGGCAGAGCACCTAATTATTAAGCAGGCAATATTGAATTACTTAAGGACTGGTTCCCCGGATGATTTATCCCTGCTGCTCAACTTAATGGGGCTTCATTTAGCTAAAGAAGAACGGCTTAATGCATCCATAAGCGAGGAGCTTCGCTTACTTCACGAGAAGAATAAGGAGCTCTTCGTCAAGGGTTCTGTGGATAAGGGATTAATCACCACTATGATTAGGGAATTCATGAAGCATGACGATGAATTGGATGCGGAAATCACGGCTAGGGATGGGGAGATAGATTCAGAAATAGAAAAAGCCATGAAAACGCTATTACCGAGTGCCTAAATCCATTGAAGCGACCGCACCGCGGTATTTATTGCATCTATTAAGTCATGCAAGTCATCATGAGTATTGCACTTATTTGCATTTAGATCCAAGTAAAGGGGGGTCACGGCTATGTTTTTCTCCACATTAACTACGTAGACATCAGTGCCTGGCTTAGGGTTTCTTTGCTCGCCGTAGAGCCAGTAATACTTGCCGCCGCGTGGATCGATCCGTTCATCTAGGTATTGCTCATACCTAAAGCGGGCTGCCTCCGCCATTTTAGCCACCGTACTTTTTGAGAATACTGATGGGAAATTAATGCTTAATACATCGACTCCCCTAGGCATTCCTCGCCTCATGACGTAACCAATCACTGTTCTAGCGAGGGGCTCTATGAAGGGCGAGGCGGCCTCTAACTCACTTGTTGTGGATACTGCGGCTGAGAATGCTATTGCAGGTACTCCAATTAATGCGGCTTGGGCAGCCGCTCCAATGGTGCCTGACGATAGTATTACTTGTATTGATGTATTATCGCCTATATTGACGCCGCTAATGGCTATATCTATCTTGCTGGCAACCTTTTGAGCCAGGTATATTATATCGGATGGCGTCCCATTCGTCGACCACATGCGTAAACCATTAACGATGATCTCCTCTATGCGTAGGGGCTTATGAAGGGTTATGCCTAGTCCACTTGATGACTTAGGAGTCTCCGGCGCTATTATTATGGGATTACCGAGAGGCTTCACTGCATTGTGAAGTATCTTGAGGCCTGGACTATATATCCCATCATCATTAGTTATTAGTATATTGGCTTCCATCCATGCTGGAACCAATTAGGGGAATTAAATGCATTCCCTAAGCAAGCTCCCAATGTTTATTCGTTATGGATATAAAAATTTAAAAACAATGTATTGATTAGGGTGATGATATCGTTATGTCAACTAGACCAGCCGAAGCCGGGGAGATAAAGGAGGGCTCATATGTAATGATAGATGGGGAACCATGCAGAGTAGTCGAGGTTGAGAAAAGCAAAACTGGGAAACACGGAAGCGCCAAGACTAGGATAGTGGGTGTCGGCATTTTCGATAACGTAAAGCGAACCCTAATACTGCCAGTGGACTCTACCGTTGAGGTGCCAGTGATAGAGAAATTCACGTCTCAAGTAATAGCGTTAACGGGCAACTCTGTTCAATTAATGGATTTAAGGGATTACTCCACATTTGAGCTTAACCTCGACTCCGTTGAGGAGGACATCAGGGGTAGGCTTGAGTCCGGCATCCAGGTGGAGGTTTGGGACATAGCCGGCCGAAGAAAAATAACCAGGACACGCTAAATTCGGCTAAATCATGTTTGTTGGGTTTTCTCGAACTGAATCAAGTCATCGCTGAACCTAATGACCCCGCGCTTATGTAATTCCCATAATTCATCAACTATGCGGGGCCTAACCTCATCCTCATTTACCTGTTCCCCGCTTTCCCTTAACTGCGCGACCACCATGTTTACGAACTCAACGGTGGATACCTTACCGGTAACTTTATTCAGGGCCTTAACTACCATATCGCTAAGCATGATTCTTTACTTAACTTCAATATTTGTAAATCTTTTGCATACATGCCGTATTGGACACTTATCGCACTCAAGCTTGGAACAATAATTCCGACCTATATCCGATGCGCCCTTCTCATACAACATTGAGTCACGCGCAGCCTTAACCGTGTCCCTCACGATAGGAACCACTTTACGCATCTTGTATGATGTTACTCCTTGTCTCAGTTTAATCATCAATAATCTGGTTCGTTCATTATCTACTGCCAGGAAGGCACCGCTCCTGAGGGCAACAATGGCGGTATACATGTCAACCACCGGATCATACTTAAGATTCTCCTTTCTTATTATGATTTTCCCCGCAAACGGCACATTAGTCTCGTGTCCTATTATCCTAGTGAGCAAGCTAAGTGTCTTAGTTCTGTGTAGGGATGCCTTATCAGGCATGAAGTTTCTCAAGAAATCCTTCAGATCCCTATACCTGCCAATCAATGCAACTCGCTTCACTAGAGTGGACTTAACTAGCCTATTCATTGAAACAGCGAAATTACTTAAAGCAGTGCCTAAATCATCCCGAGAAGCGCCGACTTTATCGCTTATCATTAATGTGAATTTCCTGGCCTTCTTCCAGGTTGGTTCCTCCAGGAACGGCATGAGGTCCCCATACATGTCACGCATAGCTGAATATATTAAGCTGTATCTAGGTCTCTCTATTGTGGCTGAGACTGATGAGGATAAGACCAAGTATCGAAGAAGCAATTCGGATCCCGGTATATTGCTGTAGTCCGAGACTAAGTCAATCAAGGATACGTTCCTGCTTTTTCTATAGCGTTCACTGAAGTTTATGAATACTTGACGTATTTGGGGAACTATGTAGGACAAGTCGCTGGGCAAATACTCAAGCGCAGTCTCCCTTGCTTGTGCACCGTACCTAGTGGTCTCCTCTATCACACTTAATGCGTCTTCCCGTGTTTTATCTATCATTGCAAGCAACTCATCATAGAGATATGGCTTAATAAAACTTGAGTTGGATGGGAAGAACTATGACACACGGCCATTTTTATTGAAGCCTTTGCCTATCGACGAACCAGTAAGTCCTTCTACCGGCATCGTTAAGCATTATTCCCATGTCCTCCAGCTTCCTCCTTATCTCATCCGCGGCCTCAAATTGCTTAGCATCACGTAATTTTTGCCTAATATTTACCATTACATTAATGGCATCGACCAGCCTCGGCGGAAGCGCAGTTTTATTGAATATGCCGAATATCTGACCCACGTAACTCAATATATCCAGCATACTCGATAATGCGTACTTAGATAATTTTTCACCTCTATGAAGCACTTGTGAATTCACGTAATTAGATAATGCTATTAAGCTCGAAACTGCCTGCGGCGTATTCATGTCGTCATTGAGTGCCTCCTCTATCTTAACCATGTGATTGATCACGACGTTCATGGATTCATCATCGGCGCCGCCCTCGTCCTTGGCCTCATTCATTAATTGAATAACATAGTCGTAACTGGCGTATAGGCCTCTTAACGCTGCTTGAACCGACTCGAGACCATCCATTGTGAATTCCATTGGTTTCCTGTAATGAGTCATCAAATAATAAAGCCTGAGGGCTTCACCGTCGAACTTGCTTAGCGCTTCCTTGGCTGTTACGACGTTGCCCAGCGATTTACTCATTTTCTCGCCGCCCATTGTGACGTAACCCACATGCATCCAATAACGGGCAAAGTACTTCACGCCGAACGCTATCCTCGCTATCGCCACTTCATTCTCATGATGGGGAAACACAAGATCTTGGCCGCCGCCATGAAAATCAAAGGGCGCACCCAAGTACTTGGTCGACATGACCACGCACTCCAAGTGCCAGCCAGGTCGTCCTGGGGACCAGGGACTGGACCACCATGGCTCGCCCTCCTTCCATGCCTTCCATAGAGCGAAATCAAGGCTTCCCCGTTTTCCCGGCTCCGGCTCCACTCGCGCTCCTGCCTCCAGCTCCTCAATTTTTTGACCAGAGAAGTCGCCGTACCCAGGTACCTTGCTTATATCGAAGTAGACGGAGCCATTAGCTATGTATGCGGCATTCTTCTTTATCAGCATGTCTATCCACTTCAGCATGTCGCCTATGTTATCGGTTACCTTAGGATAAGCGTAAGCCCTCTTCACGTGTAATGCATCGATAACGCTGAAGTATTCCTCCATGTAACGCTTAGGGACCTCGTACCACCTCTCTATTGCATCATCATTAAACTCCTGCTTGGCTTTATCTATTATCTTGTCATCTATATCCGTGAAATTAGTGACGAGGCGGGTATCTAATCCAAGATACTCTAAGTATCTCCTGAATACATCGAAAAATACTATGGTCCTAGCGTGACCAACATGCATTGAGTCCTGGGGAGTTAGGCCACATACGTAGCCCCTCGCTAAACCGGCCTTTAGGAGCGTCATCTTCTCCATGGACTTAGTTGCAGTATTGTAAACTCGAATGGGTAATTCAAGCGCCCCCGTGTATTTGTCCTTGCTTATTCCATACAAGTAGGTCCCCAATGCATTCATTTACACGCATTTTAAAAAGCTTTGCAATTTCATATATAGCATGAATCCGGTGGAGGCTGCTTTATTGGCTATGTTAAGCATTCACGATGGTTCGGGAAGATATTACTTAGCTAAGCTAAGCGGCTTAGGGGAGGGCTTCATTAGGGATAGGCTCAAGAACCTCCGGGAACAGGGACTCATAGTTACAAAGAGGTCTGGAAATTATCTAACTGAGAAGGGTATGGAGGAACTTAATGAGTACTTGAATAGTCTCGGCATAGCTAGGTTATCCTCCATTGACTTATCCCCGATCTTTAAGGACAAGTACTTAAGCTGCTTAATTGCCGTTACTAAGAGAGGCATTGATGACGTGGTTCGCGCACGCGATGAATTAATCAGACACGGATGTAAGGCCGCCATAATAATGCACAATGAATGCAGTGAAATAGCGATACCGATGACGCCATTTAAGTTAAGGGATCTAAACAATGAATTAAATCAACGATTAAAGAATATATCTAGCTGCGGTGATACATTAATTGGGGTGTGTGGGGATAATGAATTCATTAACGTTATGGCTATACTAAGCACTTCTGGTTGATTGCTTCTTCAATGACTCGATGCTGTTCGTTAGTTCCTCGTCGTATTTTATCAGCATCTTGTAATCCTCATTCTTCACCTCCATCCTAAGCCTAGGCAGTTTCCTAGCTATCTCCATTTCCCTCAACGAATTAGCTGGGACGCCTGCCTTAATTGCATCGAGTCCCTTGCGATAGAAGTCAACTAATACCTTAAGAAGCCAGTACTGCTTTGGCGGAAGAGAGTGAACATCAACTGGATTATATGAGTCCTGCTTCAAGAACCCCTCTTTAATCATGTAGGCGGAATTCAGCATATGCTTCTCGCTTTCGCTTAAAGCCTCCACACCCAATATCCTAACTATTTCCTGAAGCTCGGCCTCACGCGTTAACACGGACATCGCCTCGTTCCTTATTTGAACCCAGTCCTCCGCAACCTTGGTCCTATACCACTCGGCAATCGTATCCACGTACCTGCTGAAACCTCTTAACCAATTTATTGCTGGGTAATGCCTCGCATAGGCTAGGCTAGCGTCGAGAGGCCAAAATGCGCCAATGAACCTCAAAGTGTGGGACGTAACTGGCTCAGTAAAATCACCGCCGGGTGGACTCACCGATGCAGCTATGGTTAATGAACCCTCTCCACCCCCCATTAACTTGACTCGACCAGATCTCTCATAGAACTCCGCCAGCCTCGTTGGGAGATAGGCGGGGAACCCCTCCTCGGACGGCATCTCGCCTATCCTAAGCGCTACTTCCCTCATTGCCTCCGCCCAACGCGACGTTGAGTCGGCCATCATGAGTGTATCGTATCCCTGATCCCTAAAGTACTCCGCTATTGTTGCGCCCATGTATATGGATGCCTCACGCGCTGCCACAGGCATATTGGAGGTATTCACTATTATGGTTGTTCTCTCCAATAATGGTCGACCCGTGTTTGGGTCCTTCAACTTCAGGAGTCCCTGCAATGCATCGGCCGCCTCATTGCCTCTCTCGCCGCAGAGAACCGGTATGCCGAACTGAGTCTCCGCATACATCATGAGTGTCCTTATCGTAACAGTCTTACCGCTGCCGAAAGGACCTGGAATCGCGGCGGCTCCTCCCTTCGCTATTGGGAAAATGGTATCTATTACCCTGACCCCCGTTATCAATGGATCGCTTGGAGGCATTTTCTCCTTGAATGGACGCGGAACCCTGACAGGCCACTTGTGCCACATCTTAACCTTAACAGAATCGCCGCCTCCCACATCAATTTCGGCCACCGCCTCATCTATTGTATAATCACCCTCGTTGGCTATATACTTCAGGACCCCCTTCCTATTTCCAGGAAGCGGGGGATACATTATCCTGTGCTCTATTAATGGAGTCTCTTGAACCACTCCAATTACTTGGCCCGGCTCCACGGTATCGCCGATCTTCAGCTTAGGCTGGAACCTCCACTTTCTTCCAAAGTCAAGGGGACTTGCCTTATCATAATTGATTCCTCTGGCTATGAATGGTCGACCAGTGGCATCATAGATCAACTTAAGCGGTCTCTGGACCCCATCATATACTTGGCCAATTATCCCGGGCCCAAGCCATGCACTTAACATTTCCCCCGTTCTATTAACGGGCTCTCCTGGGCTTAGGTTGGTCGTGTCCTCATATACCTGGACGAATGCAACATCGCCCTGTATCCTAACTACTTCGCCGAATAGACCCATGTTACCGACGAACACTAGCTCGTACAGTTTAGCCCCAGGTAATTCTGCCTTTACTACTGGGCCATTTATTACGAGGACCTTACCGCTTTGGCTCACTTGCTATCCTCCTCTACGATCTTCTCGATAATGTTTTTAATGTTTTCACTCAATAGAGATAGAATAGAGTCCAGCGTGGCATCATACGTTATGGAGCCATCTACGCTGCTTGCCTTAAATCCAAGCATATCATTAGGCCCATTCTCCAGCATTAATGATAATCCCTTCTCGGCGCTTATGGCCCTCAATACATCCATGTCCTGTGGAGAACATATTATCTTGATCTCATTCGACTGAATCACATTAACGGCATTGTCGATCAATGATCTTAACAAGTTAGCGTATTGAGGCGTGTTCCGTCTCTTCATAACTTCATCCCTAACGATTGCTAGAACCTCGCCATATATCTCATCGATTAGCTTTAGTCTCTCTGACTTAAGTTTAAGGGATGCCTCATACATTTCCTGCTCCAATTTCAATTGGGCGGCCCTATCGACATCCCTGGCTTCATCCCTATACTTAGAAGTGAGGGAGTCAAGGAATCCCGATATTTCTGCTTCCAGCCTTAGATTAAGATCAGTTGACCAAGTATCCAAGTCATCCCTAAGCCTTTTAAACACGTCCTCTATTAGATTAGTTACTCGATTACTCATATTACATCCCTAATGCTGTTCTCAGTGTTTTTAAGTAATCTATTGGCCTATACTCAGTGCCTTCAAGGGATGGAAACTCCATTAACAGCGGCACGCGTCGTCGCTCCTTTATCTTGTTGACTTGCTCCCTGATGTTATCCATTATGGAGGATGTTATGAATATTCCAGCCGTATCTGGATCATTTAAGTAGGAGTCAATAAGCTTCATGGCATCGCTGGGCGACTTAACCACGTACCCCTCTATGCCCAGCAACCTGAGCGCAGTGACGGTCTTCTCATCGCCCACTACTATTACTTTCATCAAATCCCACGAATTATTCGTGTATTTTAAGCATTTGCCCATAGAAGCCGTTAATCCAAGCCTATGAGGGGGTTCTATTTATTGCCTCCACATTATAGAGAAGTGGGATCCACATAGATGAGGCATGTAAGGGTTTTGGCCAGCATGGAAAAAACTTAATTCCCCATATAATTATGGGTTTATGCAATGCGTGGAGTATTCATAGGCAGGTTCCAGCCTCCTCATTGGGGCCATGTAAAGGCGATCCAACACATATTGGGGGAAGTGGATGAGCTGATAATCGTGGTTGGATCGGCGCAGTTCAATTACTCTGAGAAGGACCCATTCACGGCAGGTGAAAGAATATTGATGTTGAGGGAGGCCATGAGGGAAGTCAATATAGATCTAGGTAGATTAATCATTATACCACTTAATAACACTGAGAATAATCACTCATGGGTGAAGTATCTTGAGTCATATATACCTCCATTCGACGTAGCGTATACTGGCAATCAATTCGTCGCCATGCTTCTACGAGAAGCAGGATACAGGGTAGTTCAGCAACCCCTCTTCTCACGTGAAATCTATGTCTCTACCCTGATAAGGGAAAAAATGCTTAAGGGGGATGAGACCTGGAGGAACTTGGTCCCGGCATCCGTTGCTAAGATATTAGATGAATTGAATGCACAGAATAGATTAAGGATAATAGCTAGCGGCGAAGCAGAGCCCCAAAAGTGGTGATGGGGGAATCGAAGCATCATTCTGACAACGCGTTTTACCCTAATAAACTCAAGGTTTATAAGAAGCAAGGGTTTTGGGGAATCGAATGTCAATAATAATTGCTGCACTAATTTCATTAATAGCAATTACTACGTTGGTGAAATTATATGATGGAGAGGAGCCCATCATGGCATGGGCAGCCGGCTTAAGGGCGCCGAGAAGAGCGATGGAGTTGCTCACTAAATACGGGAGGTTACCTTTCTGGTCACTAGTGGCGCTGGCTCTGCTGGTTATGGAGCAGTATAGAGCCGCTGTATCCCTGGCAATAGTCATAGCATTATCGATACTGTTCGGAAGAGCTCTTAAGGAATTAGTGAGGAGACCGAGACCATATGAGAAACTGCCTCTTAATGCTGTTAAGGCCAGTGGATCATCGTATCCCAGCAATCACTGTTCAGTAGTGTGGGGAGCCGCATTATTGGTTACATCACTGCTTGGTCCCCTATGGGGAATACCATTAATTATCGAGGCAGCTTTAGTGTCCATCTCCAGGATATTATTATTAGCGCATTACCCAAGCGATTGTATTGGGGGTTCATTGATAGGCATCATAACTTGGAGGCTCGGCTTAATTATGTATCACGCGATTGCGGTATTTTCCATCATCTGAATCATCTACTTAATTATTTAAAGGAACCTTGATTAAGCATCCGGGAACTATCTCCCTCAACCTGAATTGTCTCCATTAATTCCCTATACATGACGCTGAACACACCGTGGCTGGGCGGCTTATTGCTCATTAACACCACCCACGCATTGATTAGCGCCCGGTACTCGAAGCTATCAAGCTTTGTCCAGAAATCATCAAGCAGCGGGAACCCCGTGGATTTGAGGAACCCATATAACTCATTAATATCATTAAGAGTCGCCTCCTTCTTGCCGAACTTAATATCACGTCCAGTTACGTGTCGTTCCCCTCCCCCCGGCATCATTACCTTGCCATAAACGGCCTTAAGCCTCCACGTAGCCGTATCGGTGGAGTGCAGCTCTAGTGCCCTTAATATCGGCGTTATTATGGGACTGCCAAGCCCCAGCACGTGGACTTTGGGATGATTCTCCTTGACCCTCATAATGAATTCCAAAGCCATTCTTCGGGAGTTCTTCGGCACATTATGGGTCATCAATATGTATGGAACCAGCGCCCCTATGGCTATCATGGATGGATTATGATCCAGAGCCATCCTTAGCATCTCCATTGATAAATTAACATCTCTATAGAAGTGCACCACAGGCACTATATTGAAGCCGGGGAGCCTCCTATTTAATTCAATATAGTTAGCCAGGCTTCTCCTCATCTTGAGCCAAGCCTCTTCCCTTGAATCCAATGGAGATGGAGGATAATCCAGGCTCAGATAAGCCTGGGCATCCCAGTACTTGGAATATATATCTATTATATTATCTACGCTGATCTCCATTCCCCTCTTAAGGAACTGATAACCGCCAGAATCAAGCCAAACCTCTCCCTCATGCTGCATCAATGAATGAAGCGGTGCATCCCCTGGATTCGGTCTTCGCTTTATTAAGTTAAATGAGTTGACCAATATTGGAACAGGCAAATTAAGCTCTATCCATGGTCTTGGACGCGCACCTATGACCGGAGTCCCAAGGACTATCTTCACAAATATATAGGTAACGGATAACTTAAAGCTTTACCTGCATGTTGCCTAAGTATTATCCTTGAAGATACGCATTCACCTCACCACCATTAATTATTAAGATCAATATCTGACCTCCTCACACTCTAAGGGCGAGACTTATCTTTTTTAACGAACCTAGATAAAGTGTGTGATTCCTTCTATTATTAATTGAACTGCCCAAGATGCTATTATTAAGCTGAAGAATCTGCCTATCATTTTTAGCATGCTTTGGCCCATTATTCTCACGAGCAGTAGGGAGTATCTGACAGTTAAGTAAGTGAAGAATGATGAAATTATTATTCCTATTATAACAGCGGTAATTGGATAGTAAGTCATGTATATTATCGCCGAAGTTATGGCGCCGGGGCCCACAAGTAGTGGAGTAACTATTGGAACCAATATATAATCATCGGGATTTATGGGTACGGTGCTGGATGTGCCACCCCTCAATATATCTATTGCAACTATCAGTAATATTATGCCGCCAGCTATCTTGAAGTCATTTATATTGATGCCGAATATGGAAAATATGTAGGGCCCCATTAATGCAAATACCAATAGTATAATGGGCACCGCTACCCCTATTAATCTACTTATCTTAGTTATCCTCCTCTCATAATCCGGCACATTAAACAAAAGGGGCACCGCGCCTATGGGGTCTATAACAGCGAATAATTGAGTGGCCACGGAGATTGTGGCTATTGCTAGTTGATATGCATCAGCCATAAAAGTATTAAGGATGTAGAGGAATAAAAATAATGCTTCAACGGTTCAGGAAACCTCATGTGATTCTATAATGCCCAGTAATTCATTTAAGTCCTTTATCACATAATCAGGTTGAGGCGTTGGCGTAATATTATCCCTATTCACGAATACCATCTTTATTTGGCTCAACTTGCTTCCAATTATGTCCTCCGTTAATCCACTAACTATTAACGCATCCCCCTTATTTACTCCAGCCTTATTTATGGCTACATTGAATATCTTGATGCTGGGCTTACCTATTCGAGTTAAGTCTGAGCTTATCACGCCCTTAAAGAACCGTAATATATCATGCTTAAGCAATATCTTCTTTGCAATGTCATTATCGAGATTAGTTAAAACATAGAGATCAAGGGCCTTATTCGATAATGATGCAAGCGCGTCATTTACATCATCATATAGCCTAGAGGAATCAATTAAGGCATTGATTACTGCATTGCCCCAATAATCTAATTCAGGCGGACTAATGCTCATGGAGAATTTCCTAGATAAGGAGGCAATTACATTCCGTGCCAAGTACCTGAGCGACCTATATGTTCCGTTCCCCACGGCCCCACTATATGCTGCTTCCCACTCCTTCTCGAACGCAGCAGCGAGACTGGCCTTATCCTTTACCCCTAAGCCATGGCTTAACTCATAGGCAGCCTCATAGTAAAAACCCTCCAGGTACACCAACGTCTTAAGCACTTCAATGAATAGAGCCTTCATCGCTAATTGATAATAATGAGAACCCATATTTAACTCTATTGTGCCACAATGGCTATTGCGAACCACGACAAAACCATGAAGCGATAAGCCTAGAGTTGAGACTAAATGGTGTCATCCCAATCATCTCCAAAAGGTATTAAAATGCAGCGGCTTAATTCATAATCATGATAAGCGATTACCTAAGGGGAGGCATCTCCGTGGTGATTGATGAGCCATTGCCAAGTGAGGTCGAGAGGATAATATATGAGTCTCATAGAGTGTCAATAAGGCATGAAGAGGGCAAGGTAACTATAATACCGCAAGAAGGCGCTACACTGGATGATGTAATATCATCAAAGCGAATAATTGAGGCAATTAATGCCGGCTTTCCCATAGATGATGCATTAATGCTGGACGATAAGGATTACCTAATGGAGGAGGTCAATATCCTTGATTACGTCAATAAGGATAAACCGGGCAGAGTGACCAGGCTTAAGGGGCTCATAATAGGGGAAAACGGCAAAGCCAAGAGAAACATCGAGGAACTAACCGAGACCAAGATAAACATAAAAGGCTCATCAATATACATAATTGGCAGATTCGAAAACGCCGAGGCCGCTAGGAACGCCATAGACATGCTATTAGCGGGCCGCCAACACTCCACCGTGTATAAGTGGCTACAAAACTGGAGAATCGAGCAACAAAGAAATAAAATACTAAACGAGATAGATGAGGAGAAGTACTTATCATTGTAAACTACCCCGGACCCTCATGGATAGAACCTCTTGAGGATTCAGGATTCTTGGGAATGATCTCAGGTACATGGCCTACCTCTTTGAAGCAAGTTTATTCCCAAATTTGTGTGAAGGCATATTAATCCCCAGCTTTATCTCTTAACCATGTTTAAGCCGTATAATGCGGAGGAGGGGAAGTACTTAGTTAGGTTAGCGAGATTAGCTGTGGAGGAGTACATTAAGTCAAGGAAGATAATTAACGTGCCAATCGATGCGCCCCCGAAATTAATCCAAGACAGTTATGGCGTATTCACTACTATTGAGACCATGGAGGGAGAGAAACGGGAATTACGGGGATGCATTGGGTATCCGCGGGGCAATGTAAATACAGCTAAGGCCACCATATCCAGCGCACTCGCGGCTGCATTTGATGATCCAAGATTCATGCCGCTTAATCAGGAGGAGCTAAGTAAGGTGGCTTTTGAGGTAAGTATACTGAGCCCACTGGAGCAGGTTAAAATGGATCCACGGGATTTGCCAAACCATATAGAGGTCGGAAAGCATGGAATAGTTATTCAACACGGCTTCGGCGGGGGCCTCCTATTGCCACAGGTCCCCGTTGAGTATTGTTGGGACTCCATGACGTTCCTGAGCGAGGCATGCATTAAGGCTTCCCTATCCCCTGATTGCTGGATAGAGGATGACATAGAGATATATCTATATGAAGCTCAGATATTCAGGGAAAAAACGCCTAGAGGCGATATAGAGGAGCGGGACCTCTTAAGCGAGTTGAAAAGCTGTAGTGGATTGGGCCATTAATTAAATTATAAATGAGCTAGAAGCCTTGAACTGAATAATTCCTTCGTGAATAGCTTTAAAAACCCATTTCATGTAATGAATCTGATGTTTGACATAAAGCAAATACGGCTTGGGCTCGAGGAATGGAGAAAATTGGGTGAGGAGCTTAGGAGAATTGGGCAGAATGATGATCTAGAGGTGCTCATGAATATAGCAGTGGCCCCCACAGATGAAGAGGAGCAGAGCAGCGGCTTGATTCAGCGGGTAACTAATGAGATGAATGAGTTAGGCAAGGAAATTGAGAAAGACGTTGGCGCCACCGTGAATGTTCATGCACATGAAGATCACTTCGCAATGTATATATCAGTAACAAAGAAGGGAACAGATGCGTCGAGCTCCATTAGGTCAATCATGTCTATTATTAAGAACTGCGAAAGTTGCGCAGTGCATGGAATAGATGGGGAAATACACTTAGGGGATGATGTATCAGCCATATTCTTTGGGGATCCATATAAGTTAACATTTATATTGCCAGCACAAGATGGGCGGCGACTCATCATTATGGAAATGAATACATGAAAGATAAAACAATAAAAACAGCCAAATTGCGGTTATTCCAACAGCTAGAGCGACCAGCTCCCGCCCATTATGGAGGAAACAGCCGTGCCTAGATGCCTCAATAATAGGTCTCATATTGGTCTTCGTGCTGTAGTTCTCTGACTAATTGAGAAGATTTAGCATAGAAATTCCGCTGATTATAACATTTTTATATTGCTGGACCTATTTAACGCACGTGGGTGTACCTACATGCCTCTCCAGCGATATGGATGCTTTCATACTTAAGTATCCATTCACCAATGAGGCAAAGCGTGGGGTGGATAGAGCTGGAATTAGGTTGGATGACTTGGCTAAGCCGGAGAATAAGGATCTAGTGATAAAGGCCATGGATTTCCTTGAAGATCTCGTGAATAGAGGGGAGAGGGCGAGGGCTCCATTACTTAGTGATCCCATTAATGCCGTCCTTGTTCATTTCTTGGCCATGGCTATGGCTGCCCACCTCAATTCAAGGCTGTGGAGACGCATTGCGGATGCCGAGAGCAAATTATTCTCGAGAAACCTAGCCAAGGAGGATGCAGCGTGCATATCATATGTAGCTAGGGAGTTCGGCATCAGGATAGAACCATCCGGCCGCGTGGTCGGGGGCCAAATCGCTAGGCTATTTGAGTTCGGCGTTAATGTTTGGGATTACCTAAAAGTAATGCCTCGTAATGATCCATACTGGGCATTGGGATCGCGACCATTAATAAGGGGGTACGTCCTAGTAAATAGGTTGGATCTAGTTAGGCTGGTTGAGGAGACTGTGGAGAGGCGAGTAATTGATTTAATAAACTCGTTCAACAAGGAGGGGGAATTATTCGTAAAAATCATGGAGCCAGTAAAGGATAGGTTAAGCAATTTGCAGGAGAGGCTGAGCATAAAATATGAGCCGGTCAATGTTAAGGTGACTACTCGCTATCCTCCCTGTATTGAGAGCATCATGAAGGAAATGAGGAGCGGCGGGAACCCGAGCCACATGGCTAGATTCGCCTATGCAGCGTTCATGGTGAATGCATTGACTGATTATGATGGTTTGGAAATAGATGATGCGGTTGAGCGAATCATAAATGACTTTAAAACTGTCGCTGACTTTAATGAGAAAATAACTAGGTACCAAGTGGAGCACATATCTGGCCTTAAGGGAGGCAGAAACAAATACTTGCCGCCTTCATGCCAGGAAATGAATACTCTGGGACTATGTCCAACAAATCTGGGATGCGGAACTAGGAATCCATTGCAGTACTATGCTAAGTCTAGGCTAACTATTAAGAACACAAAGGAGGAAAAGCAGGGGAACTAAGGCCCGTGACTCAATCCTAATGGATTTCCCGCATCTCATAATGTACTCACCTAAGCTGGATTCACATGCTCATAATAAATTAAGTTAAGGATTAAAGGGTCGGCCCAATAGGTATCATGTGAAGCATTGAGGCTATGCTTAATTGTAAACCAAATTATCTATGATGAATTATAAACCAGGTCGCTATTATTGCTGCAGTCATTATTATTAGAGGCATAATAAATATGTTTAATGGATTCAGCCTATATGTTATGCCGGCTATATAGCTTCCCAGGGATTGACCTATTAATTGAAAAATTATGAGGAGGCTAATTGCATTACCCCTGGCCCTTGCATCAACGTAATCCCCCATATCGCTTTGAATTGATGTGGATACAACTTGAGCGCCAACCTGTATCACTATTAAGTAAACCGCTATCGCTATCCCTCCAAGGGGCGATAATCCAAATGCATTTGCAATCAAGATCATTATGGAGCCAATTAGGAGGAGAGAACGCCGCAACCTATCTACATATAAGGCCATCACTACACCCACCAGCATATAGGCAGCATTGGCCGCTGCCACAATGGTTCCCCAAGCCACCGTGCTTAGGTTCAATTTATAAATAGCATAAACCGGCACCAGCGTGCTGGCCGAAATAGTCGCAGCGGAGACGAGAAGCATGACCACTAGAAGGAATCTAGCCCTCGCATGTAGTCTCAATATGGATGAGCGTAAATTATAGGAAGCAAGTAATTCCCGCAAAGACAGCTTGTTCCGAGTCTCGTTAAGAGTCTCCACGAGCGTTTTGTGACGTATAACCGCCACAATTATGGCCATAATTGTCGATATTAAGTATGCAAGCCGGATGCCGAGCAAGCCGTATCTATTTATCAATGCACCACCAAGGGGCGGCAGTATCAATGTAGGTAATTGGGGGAGAACGGAGACCAACATGACGCCGCTGGCCCTTTTATTTGATGGAAGTGAGTCCAGTATTGTAGCCATGAGGGCCGGTTGATAAAAACCCATCGCTGAATTGATCACGTATATCGCTAGAAGCGATTGCCAATTAGGCGCTATGACATAGAGAAGCGTTGTGCCGGCTATTCCCCAAGTACCTATTATTATTGAGCGACGCCGCCCTATTGTATCCGTTAGGAGACCCCCGGGAATTATCGTGATTAATTGGGAGAGCATGCCAAGAGAGTATATTATGCCGATCATTTCCGAATCTGCGCCAAGCATCTTCATGTATATCGAGAGATAAGGATTAGTTATGGATGAGCCAACAGCATATATTAACCAGGATACCATCATTACGCCTACATTGCCCTTGAAATACACTAAGGTATCCTGGAGCCACCTTGCCATTGGAGCCGTGATCGACTAAATAATTTTAAATATTAACTATGAATTAAGCATGGCTGGGCGAATTACCGGCCATGTGCTGCGGCATTCCTTAGAGTTAAGCGAGGGGCCGATCCCATTGTCCTTGGGCCATTCCAATCAATGGCTGGCTTCCGCTCTCCCTTTAAACTAATTCATGATCTGAAGGTTCTATTAATAATGCTAATAATTAATGGACCTTACTATTCCATTCCTCAATAAATTATCCACATCCCTCCTGGAGTAGCCTAGCCACAATAATATCTCTCGCGTGTGCTCGCCAAGCATTGGGGGAGGAGCGCCCGTGGTGACCTTCATATTATTGCTTTTAATTGGATTATTCATTACCTTAATTGCTCCAATTCTTGGATGATTCAGATCAAGAACTGCGCCTCTCTCTTTGGCGTGATCGCTCTCCACGGCTTCCTTAACATTAAGTATTGGAGAAGCGGGGACGCCGGCCTCCTTAAGTAATTGAAGCCAATGAGTGGATGGTGACTTGCTGAAAGTTGCTCTTAACTCCTCGATCAGTGGTCCTCTGTTCCTGACCCTATCTGGATTGGTTTTATATAATGGATTAAGCAGCAAATCCTCGCGGCCAATCGCTTTACAGAAGGATTCCCATAATTTATCGTTACCCACAGCCACTATGAAGTATTTATCATCGCTTCCCTTGAACGCTTGGTATGGAACAATAGTTGGATGTGCGCTCCCCATTCTGTGTGGAACTTCGCCGCCGGCTAGATACTGGGCTGCTTGATGCGTTAATATGGATAACGCGGAATCCATCAGGGATAGATCTATATATGTGCCTTTACCATTCCTTTCCCTAATCCTTAACGCGGCCAATACGGATATGATGCAGTACATTGATGTTACCATATCTATTATGGGCACTCCAAACTTTACTGGCTCGCCATCTGGCTCCCCCGTTAGGTCCATTAGACCACTCATGGCTAGCGCGATTATATCGTAGCCAGGCTCATTCTTGTATGGACCCCACTGCCCAAAGCCTGAGATGGAGCAATAAATTATCCCGGGATTAAGTCTTTCTGCATCCTTGTAACCTATACCCAGTCTATCGGCGGCTCCAGGCCTCATTGCTTCGATAATTACATCGCTTCTCGCCATCAGTTTCCTCGTAATATCAACGCCCTCCGTTGTTCCTAGGTTCACTGCTATGGATTTCTTGCCTCTATTAATGCTTGCGAAATATGCGCTATAGTTATCCGTATAGAAGGGGGGACCCCATGATCTCGCGTGATCGCCATTGATTGGTTCCACCTTTATCACTTCTGCACCAAGATCTGCAAGCAGCATTGAAGCGAATGGTCCGGCCACCGCGCTAGCTATTTCCAGTACCGTGATGCCGCTGAGCGGTGATGACACGGGGAAACGATTTGAGAAGCATAAATAAATTTACCGTCATGTTGTGGATTACAAGGAGAAAAAGCTCTATCGTATAATTAAATAAAGATAATTTTATAAATAATAGCAATAATTAGTATTAACCAGGAAAAATGTTTAATAATCAATATAAATAGAAATCGGATACTTCTATTGCAGTGATGTTTATTTTTTATATTTCTAATGTAAAAGAATCAATTGATATTTATATAATTTTATCTTACATTTATCAATAAATTAATCGATAAATACTCACTTAGTTTATTTCTATAATAAAGTAAATTACATCTGTAAACATATTGAGCTACAATTTTTATATATATTAATTATTAAAAATCAATGGATACATCCACATATCAAGAAAAATGGACCCGGGAAGCAAAGGAAGCACTAATCAGTCAATTCTTTGGTTTCATGTTGGACGCCTACGACTTACTGTTCGTAACAGCGATGACTACCATACTCGCCGGCGTATTATTGCCACCTAGCCTAAGCGGCGTACTGAAGTATTACTATACCCTCTTCGGCTATGCCTTCACCCTAATAGGAAGACCGCTGGGCAGTGCAATATTCGGCAATCTAGGAGATAAATGGGGACGCAGGGATACGCTAATGATCACAATAACTGGATTCTCCATACTAAGCGCATTAACTGCAGCATTACCCACCTATGCCGAAATAGGAATAGCCGCCTTTATAATATTCCTAGTTCTCAGATTCGTGCAGGGAACATTCATAGGAGGAGAGTACGCCGCTGGACACCCCTTCGCAATAGAGTACGCCCCCACTAAGTGGAGAGGCCTAGCAAGCGGCATAGTACAAGGAGCATTCTCATGGGGCGTGGCGCTTGGTGGCTTCGTCGTGTCCCTATTCGTAGCCGCACTTGGAATACCGGCCATGAAAGCCTATGGCTGGCGCTACGTGTTCCTAACAGGCCTAATACCGGCTATTATTGCCCTAATCATTAGGTTCAAGATGAAGGACTCCCCCATATTTGCAGAGGCAAAGGAAAGGAAGGAACTAGAGAAGGTACCGTTCCTAAGCCTATTTAAGCCGCCAACTCTATGGACATTCCTACAAGTGTTTGTCCTGATGACTGGCTTATTCTTCAGCTCATACTCTCTCTTTGACTATGCAACCGGCATATTGACTGGAGCCGGATTAGGGGAGGGAAGCGCATCGTATTTCTACGCCATATCTGGCGTCTTCGCCGCAATAGCTGCTACTCTCTGGGGCTTATCCTCTGACTTCATTGGGCGGAAAAGGGCATTCATAATTAGCGCAATCGTTTCAGTGATAATGGCTGTTCCATCCTTCTACATATGGTACCTAGGCGCGGCAACTAAGAACATTGCACTGCTTTACTTGGGTTCATTGTTCGCCGGTTGGTTCACCCAGTGGCCATGGGGTCTTGTCCCAGTATACTTATCCGAGCGCTTCGGCACAGCAAGGCGGGCCAGCGGAGTCGGATTTGGATACAGCTCTGGACTATTCTTGACGGCGTGGATGCCTCTATACTCCATTCCATTATATAGCGTATTTAAACCAATTGAGGGAACGAATATATGGTTTACTGCGGCATTCTTCTTAATATTAGCCGGAATACTATATGGAGTAGCCGCCGCAATAGGACCGGAAACCAAGGGAATAGACCTGAGACTAATCAAGTGACAACATTTATCCTATCAAACAACGCTAAGTAAATATTCTTTATTGGGCATGAGAGATATGGTTTATTCATGTTAATGAAGATACGAGCAATAAGCCTTGCCCTTTAGGGCGGGATACCCAGCTCGCTCCATAATCTGGGTGTCTATTGAATTCAATATATCGAGAACAACATCAAGTCTCACCAGTTTAAAGGGGATGCAGCATTTCCTTTAACAAAACGAATGGAGCGGGGTGGGTAAACCTCACAGCAGTGAAGTGATGAGGATGAAGGCGGTGAACCACAAACCAATGAACCGCCCAAAGGTAACCCTCGCTCTTCAGGGCAGGGAGGGAGGTTAGGGCTCAAAAGTACGGTATTCATGTTGAGCCTCCATGATCTTCAAGTTAAAAAGGCATCTCATAGGTGTCATAAGCTGCTCCCTCAATCGTAAACTCCACTTCGACCTCAATGTGCATTGAACATCCTCAAGAAGGCGATGCCCTTACCTTAACGATCAATATCCTTTATTGTGGATCATAACGGAACAGTCCCCGTAAATGGGTGCCAGACCTTCGGGAATCTCCGCCCATCAAGACAGAAAGAGTACCGGAGTTACTTGCTAGAATGGATCTTGATTTATTAAGTAGAGGAGGAGATTAGTGTCTGCATCAGGTGATGCCTTAATCACTATTATTAGGTCGCCTTTCCTCCTTAAAAGTATCTGGGAACTAGGTGTAATTATGGTCAGTGCCTCGACGTCAGCGCTCATATTGGCTGCCTTGAGGCTTCTTGATACATCATTTATTATCGATGCAATGAATGCACTTAACATTCTATTATCAATAGTTACTGATCCACGGCTCTTCACTGCTATGGGGAAGCCATTTGCAGTAGCTAATCCAACCAACTCAATGTCGCTAACATTATCTAGTAACCCATCTATGTAACCCTTAATGTTATCGCTGAAGGAGTTCTGCATTAACTGGCATTCTATACCTCCAATTTAAACTTTATTATTGAGAGCATTGGTTGATTGCGTAAGCAAACGCAAAGCTCAAGGCGCAACAAGTTGCCAGAGACCGGTTGCTATGCTTACGTATATTGTGAGTATTATTAAGCCCCACACAACCACGCTGAGCCCCTCCGTGACCCTCATTGCCCTCTTCTCTCCCATGACTCGGGCAAATATGGCATAAACGAATTGACCACCATCAAGCGGAAGAGCAGGAAGGGAATTCAGGAGGACCAGGGTAACATTAAGCGTCCAGAACCAGTAGAGGAAATTATAGAAGTCCCTGTTTTGAAGCATTATGCCAATAAAGGGGAAACCAGGATCATTAGGATCACTTGCCAGTGTTACCACGTGATTTGTGACCACGCCATTAGCTAGAGTCGTTAAGACCAAGTGCTCGCCAGGCTTAGCTCCCTCCAATAGATATAGGAGCGAGTATGTTGATGGAATTGCTGTACCGTTAGCATATAGGAGAACACTTCCATTAATTATCCCGGATTGATACGCGGGATATCCCTTCAATACTCCGGTTATGATTACTCCACCTAAGGCATTTATTATGCCCGGCATATTAATTAAGTAAAGTAAGCCAACGGCTAAGTAAGCCAACAAGAGGTTAGCGAATACTCCGCCGCCGTATACGGTTAATAATTGAATTAGGGATAGCCTCTGCTTCATGTCGTTCTCATCCAGCTCCACGAAGCCACCGTAAAGAAGAAACAATGAGAGAAAAGCTCCGCCGGACTTGACTCGAGAGCCGAACCTAATCGCCAGCGCACCGTGACTGAATTCATGAACCAATATACCTATGCCTATGGCTATCAAAACATAGAGGAACACATATAGATCAACAGTGACACCCGGTATCAATGGAGCAAGGGGAACAAATTTATGTGTGACCAACGTTGTTGGCGATGATGATTTAACTGTAAGAACTGCATATACATTATTGCCCAGTATCCTGAAGAACGAGGGAAACGAGAAGCCGGGTACCCCAACTATCTGAAGCGGGGCTGGAACCAAGTATAGCATTGAAGATAGAAATACGCCGATCACCAATACCTCCAGGATCCAAGATGGCACACGCGAAATAGCTTTAGCAACGGGCTCTATGATTTGATGAACGTTTTCCCCTCTAACCATCACGGCAAGCCCATAATATATCTTAACCAGCTTGAGCTTATTCCTGAACGGGTAAAGGATTCCAATCATCAAAAACCAAGCAATGAATAACCAAGCAATGCCCGGAATCACTCGTCCCCACCCACATCAAAATGTATATAGATAATTCCCTCCTCAAGGGGGTAAAATTTTTCATTCCCTTGATATCTCATCTCCATTACTTAATCGGATTGCTAAGCCTATATAAACGTTAATACAGCTATACATGACTCCCCACTTGCGCCTACTGCTCAATAATCAACTTCACTCCTCATCAGTCTGTTAACATTCCTCAAAGCCACATATATTGGCAACGATACATTAATTGCAAGTCCCGATTCTGGGCAGTGATGGTCCTAGTACGTTTAGGAAAAGTTTATTATTTCATCATTATAGGGAGTTGATTATATGTCAATGGCAATGCAGTCTGGACCGGTTAAGTACTTGTTCTGGGTAGTGGCGCCAATAGCGTTCGCCGCCGCCGCTGCGTGGGGGCAAGTTGCCCACAATAGTTGGCTCTCAATAGGAGTATTCGTAGGTTACTTAGTTATAGTATTTGGGATAATGATCGCGATTAGCTATAGATCGTATAAGTCTAACTCCGTTGAGATAGAGAAGTATAAGCGGCAATCGGCTCTGGGAAAGCTTGATCCGGATGAAATAAGGAAAGCAATGGAGCGCGACTCCGAGCTCCAGAAAGAGTATTCACAGATGTCTAAAGGAATGTTTAAGAACATGTTCATACTCCTAGCGTTGCTGTTAGTGATTATCTTCATTTATCCAACGCTCTTATCCACCGTCGTCAATAGATTAATAAATACATTAATAGTTAGGTACGCTGCAGGGATGACCGTCTTTTATCAAGACTTCCTATCATACTTCCTAGGCTACTTAATCCTCTTCGGCGTCTGGTTCCTCGTGTTTTACGCATTGTCGAGGGCTCTTAAGCTTCCCTTTGCGGGCCAGGCAGCTAACCCCATGGGTAATCTACCGATGATACCGAGCAAGGGAGTTGTATTCTATAGAGACGCATTTATACTGGATGGATCCTACATAATGAAGACCCCCCTCGCGGTTAAACGCATTTTAATAAATGAGAGAAGGAGATTCATTGAAATAGAACTGGAGCAGAAGCCGCAGGACCAGAAGCGGAGGGGCATGCAGCTTCCATACCAAAGGATAAGGCTATACACTAAGTCGCCTAAGGAATTATGGAGCAAAATCCTATCCAAGTACTTCCAACAAGCCTCTGTAGAAACCATTGAGAAGCCGCAGGAAGCAGCGACTGAGGAAACTAGTCAACAAGCGGCCGAGGATGAGGAGATGAAGCCAAAGGGAAAGCAGTATGTATGTCCATATTGCGGATCACCCATAGAAGAAGATTGGGAGTACTGCCCCAAGTGTGGTAGGAAAATACCGTGGAACAAATTGCTAAAGGAGTGAAGGAAATAATACCATTAAGAATTATTTTATAAAAGCTAAGTGATCTATTACTAACCAAAGAGACTAGCTAGTCCGCCGATTGTTTCTTCCTCCGACTTCTCCTCCTTCTTTTCGGCTTTCTCCTCCTTCTTCTCCGCGCCTGCCGCTGTAGCTGCTTGAGGCTGGGCAGCGGGTGCAGCGGCTGGCGCTGCTGGGGCGAATGCAGCCGTCTTTATTGCCTCATCTATATTAACATCCTTTATTGCGGCCACTAAGGCCTTTACCTTTATTTCATCGGCGGATACTCCTGCAGCCTGTAGAACCTTAACTATATTCTCCTCACTTATTGGTTGCTTGGCATAGTGAAGCAACAGCGTTGCGTATACGTACTCCACTTAATTCACCGAAACAACCGTCACCTATGTCTATAAAAATTTTTGCTCCCCTTCCCCATCGATAGACTGATAATTAAATCCATGCGGAATTAATGGCTGGGTAAGTTTAATAATCGCGCCTCCCTGATTCTTGCATGGTTAATCTATTGGATGCCAACGAGGAGGAACTAGTGAGGCTATTAAGGGAGGGGGAACTAGTGGTGGCCGTATATGGAATGGGCTACGTTGGCACAGCGATAGCGGCAGTATGGGCGAGGGCTGGAGCCAAGGTGATTGGAGTCGATGCTGACTCAAGTAAAGTTGCCGCATTTAAGTCATGCACATTTAGGTTAAGCGATTCAACTGTTGAGGCAGAGCTGAGGAGGCTTGCCAAGAAGTTGATGTACACGATGAGTGGGGAGGAGGCCTCCGCCAATAGCCAAGTGAAGATAGTGACTGTTCCTATATATATGAACGAGGGAGAACCAAGGTTTGAGGCGTTTTCCTCGGCCATGGAGAGCATAGGCAAAGGCCTCAAGAAGGGGGACTTAGTTATAATAGAATCCTCTGTTCCCCCCAGAACTACTATGGAGGTGGCTAAACCAATACTAGAGCGCGTTAGTGGTTTAGTTGCCGAGGATGATTTTGGATTAGTATACTCGCCTGAACGAATATATGTGGGGAGAGCCATTCAAGATATAGAGGAACGGTATCCCAAGGTAATTGGGGGAGTTGGGCCAAGAAGCACTAGAGCCGCGAAGGCACTATATGGAGCTATAGCGAAGAAGGGGGTAATGATAGTTAGTTCACCCACCGTGGCGGAGACGGAGAAGCTGGTGGAGGGCGTCTATAGGGACGTAAATATTGCCCTAGCAAATGAAGTGGCTAGGCTCTGCAGGAGCTTAGGCATAGATTTCGATGAAGTTAGGGAAGCAGCAAATAGTCAACCCTATTCGCACCTGCATAAGCCGGGTCCTGGAGTGGGTGGTTCCTGCATACCAATATATCCGCAATTCCTCATATATGCAGCCAAGCGCATTGGCGTCCAATTAGACTTAACGGCATTGGGTAGACAGATAAATGTCATGGCTGCTAAGTACGTCTTCGACTTAATAAGGGAAGCAGCAAGCATGATTAAGGCAAACAATCCACGCATATCTATTCTTGGATTAGCATTTAGGGGCGACGTGGATGATACGAGGCTAAGCCCGTCATATGATGTCATTAAGCACCTAATAAACAATGGATACAGGAACTTGATTGTTCACGATCCATTCGTGGTGGAGGACCGCACATTAAAGGATTGGAATATACCATTAACTAAAGACCTAGAAGCGGCGCTGAGGGCAGACGTGATAGCCATATTAACCGATCACAGCGAATACACTAAGCTAAGCCTCATGGACATAGGCAAAATGAACCCCAAGGTAGCGGTGGTTGATTCTCGACACGTGATAAGGGACTGGAGGAACCCACCTCGGAACGTAATTTACGTGGGCATAGGCCGACCAATGATGGGGAATATACATGAATAACAAGGAGCAAGCCGCCGCGGCGGCATTGAGCTACGTAAGGAATGGTGACGTGGTGGGGGCCGGCACTGGAAGCACTGCTCAAATATTTCTTGAAATGCTGGCGGATAGAGTGAAGCGGGGGGAATTATCTATTGAGGTAGTCCCCACCTCAAGCGAGGTCGAGGTAAATGCGGTGAGGCTTGGATTGGGGAAACTGGTGAGACAACCGTGGCAGGTGGATGAAATAGATGTCGCCATAGATGGCGCTGATGCAGTGGATCCTAATAGAAACCTAATAAAGGGTGGAGGTGGAGCGTTGACCCGGGAGAAGATAATTGATTATGGCGCGGATTCCTTCATCGTGATAATAGACGAGGGCAAGCTTGTGTCGGCAATTCCAGGCGGGCGTCCAATCCCAATAGAGGTCTTGCCATTCGCTTGGCTAATGGTTAAGCGAATAATAGAGAAAAGATTTGGAGGAGAAGCTAAGCTAAGGGTGGGGAACGATAAGAGGGGGCCAGTCATTACCGATAATGGCAATTACATCTTGGATTACTCATATCCTCGCGACAGCATTGGTATTGATAAGGAAGTGGAGTTAAAGGCGATACCTGGCGTCGTCGAGGTTGGTATATTTAATGGATCAAGGGTAAGCAAGTTAATAATCGGCTCAAGCAACGGAGTCATAATTAAGTAAGTTTAATTCCAAGTCTTCCTCGACAGCTTTTAATAAGGGCGCCATTTGTGTAGGCAACGTGAGAATCAAGGCCGTTTTGTTTGATTTTGACGATACATTAATGGATGTCAATGATGGACGAAGAGGGGCGATCGAGGCCGTGGCGGCAGCCATTCGATCAATTCATGGGGTACCTATTGGCGAGGCCATTGCCCTATTGGAAATCATTGAGCGCGAGATGGAGAGGCGAGCTATATTCGATAGAAGGAAGTGGTTTCTTAGCCTATATGATAGGCTTGGCTTATCGCTTGAGAAGGGGGAGGCACTTAATTTATTGAGGATTTATTGGGGAACTTGGGCCAAGCTGAGCAAGGCGTATCCGGATACTGAGCCAGCCCTACAAATGCTTAAGCCACGAGTTAGTTTAGGCATTATAGCCAATACGGATGGCGTTAATGGATTCAAGAGGGCACGGATGGAGATGAGTGGAATACTTCACTATTTTGACTTAATAGTTGTTGCTGGCGATGATACTCCAGAGGTAAAGCCACATCCAGCGCCATTCTTATTAGCGGCTAGCTTGCTTCACGTGGATCCAGAGGAGTGCCTATTCGTGGGGGATAGAGTTGGCAGCGATATACGCGGAGCAATGACTGCTGGAATGGAGACTGCATTAATCAGAAGCCGGGAGGAGTCTCCTCTTCCAAGCATTAAATTAAATTCATTGATGGATATAGATACATACTTGAGTTAGTGCATTAGGCAAGCTGTTCCCTCCCCCGCAGCGCTGATAGTATTGCAGCCATTATAGCCATTGCTGCAGCTATGTGATACGCGTAATGAAAGCCGCCTATCATGGCTGGAGCTATCGCGGTCGGGAAGAAGCTGGGTTTGGTAAGAACCGGGAGAAGCGATTGAGGTATTGATACATGCGTTATGCTCGCTAATGTGCTTATGGGATCATAGCCAAGGAAGGCGGCAAATAATGCTATTGCCGGCGGTATACTGCTAAGCATAGCTGCAGTATTATACGGCAAACCAGCGTTAATCAGCGAAGAGGCAAGAACCTTAGGTAACGCCGCATATGTTCCAACTATTATTAGTGACAGAAATATAACTATGCTAGTCAAGGAACCAACATTCTGTAGGCTAGCCCTCATGCCGGACGCAGCCGAGCGATCTTTTGGAGGAACGGGCGTTAATATGGATACTTGATTAGGCGACATGAATAAGCCGAACCCCATTCCCATGATAAATAATATTACAGCGAATAATCCATAACTAAAATCAATTGAAAGAAGCCCCAATAATTCAAAACTAATCCCAGCAATTATCGCACCCATGGTGGACACCAACCTAGCGCCTAACCTATTAACGAGGCGGCCGCCTATCGGAGCGAATATGGCGTTCGCTACACTATTTGGTATTAGGTATATGCCGGCAAGGAGGGGCGTCTCGCTATATGGAATCCCATGCATTGGCAAGTACAGCGCCTGCAGCAGTATTGATAATACAAATATATTGGCTCCCTGGGCTAGGAATAAGAAGAATGCGCTGATAACGCCGAACGTGAATTGCCTTATCCTGAATAGATCCAGCCTCAGCATTGGTTCATAGACACGGCGCTCCACTTGCACTAATGCGAGGAGAAGGATAATACCTAGGGCAAGTAGTGCCCAGACCCATGGATCACCCCAACCAAGAGGTTGATTATTATATGGAAGCATGCCTAGATTCAGCGCAACCAGTATGGCTACCAGGGAAGCAGCGAGGAGTAGTGCTCCTTGCCAGTCTACCTTAGCTATGCCGGAGCCGGGGGATAACTTATAGACCACCTTATATGCCCAGTAAGTCCCAATCGTTCCGATGAATGCATTAACTAGAAAAACTAGTCTCCAATTAATGATGGCTAATGCGCCGCCAATCAATAGGCCTATAACTGAACCTGCACTGAATGATATTCCAATTACCCCTAATGCGAAGCCGCGGTCACGGGGTGGATATACATCCATTATTAATGCTGGACTGTTGCTGAACATGAAGCTACCCCCCACTCCTTGAACTATCCTGAACGCTATTAACTCGATGGAGGCGACGCCGCCCGTTCCCTGTGTTAATCCAAGTAGCAGGGAACTAAGCGTGAATATGAGGAAACCTATGGTGAATGATTTTCCCCTGCCATACATATCTGAGAGGCGGCCACTGATTGGGATAGCGACTGCCAGCGCCAATGGGTAGGAAACTATCAGCCAAATCATTGATGTGAAGCCAAGGGGGGATAATGGGTAAACGCTTATTCCCTTAAATATGGCCGGCAATGCTATTATCAGCATTGATATGTTCATTGATGCAGTGAATGAACCGAGGAACGCATTAAGCAAAACGCTTCTTCTCTCCGATGGCGAGGCCTCCGTGGTTATGGTCATGAACGGCTACTCCATTATGTGGTTAAAAACTTAACTATTTAAGTAGCTTGACGACCAAGAAGCAATCCAGCGGCATTAAGGGGGGAACCAAGATCCATGTTAAGCACTATCCTAAGCAAGGTAAACAATAGGGATGGGCGTGACCTTAGCACGGATGCAATTGCCTTGGCGTGATTATCATAATCATCAACGCTTACCGATAATCCATTAACTTCACTAAGTAATTCAAGTATGGGCTGAATACCACTCCGTAAATACAGGAGAGAGGATAAGTAAGAGTAAAACCTCAATGTAGTTCCCACCGTGGAGTTCAAGGCATCAACATAAGCCCTAAATGCCGCGTCCACATCACTCGTCAAGTCAAGGGAGTACCCAAGTAACCTAGCGCTAAGTACCCCAGTCAGTATCCCTCCACCGGTTAACGCCTTATTCATGCCAGTGGAGTCCCCTATAGCCGCTGCCCTACCCATAATTAATGATCCGCCCCTGGAAGAAACCATGACATTGCCCCCAAACATAGTCCTATAACTGATCCCGAATCGCTTCCGGAAGTAAGCTAGAGACGCCGCTATTCTATCTATCTTATCAGTCACCCCAGCCCTATATTCGCCTCCATCTATTGGAACAATCCATGAGAAGTAAGACGAGCTAATCCTCCTGTCGAACACCACTATTATCTCATCAATGGATGACGGTAATGCATTGCCAACAGCCTTGCCATCGCCCTGTATCCCGAATAAGTAATCATAGTTGATGCCGAAAATCCTGGAGAGGCGGGCCCGGGCGCCCTCCGCTACTATTACTGCATCGAATCTTTCATCGCTGGAGAGACTCTTAATATCTCCATGAGGCGATACGGCCTTAACCCTACTATTGAAAATAATGCCGGAACCATCGTATAGCGATTCCTCTAGAGATGGCCTATTCAGCATTATTATGGAGTGCTTCGGCAAGTTGAATGTGATCGTGGAGCCATTCTCGCCATTAATAACCTTGACCCGCGAGTAGCGGCCCATAACTATGTCCCTCCTATATATTCCCAATGCAGCAGCGCCATTCATGCTGACTAAGCCGGTGCAGTGCCTAGGTAATCCGAGTCGAGGATCCTCCTCATAGACAGCGACATCATGATTCTTGACCATCCTTAACAAGTAAAGTGCACTTGGACCTGCACCAACTATGCCTATCCTCATTACTGCATAGAGGGGGAGCGAGCACTATAAATAATTATGCATGATCAGGCACAAGTCGTGGCCTTCAATGCTAAATAGTGGAATCTTTATATTGCATGAGGAAACCAACCCGCCGTGAGGGAGGGTTTTAAGGAGGTAATCAACGTGGATGATGCGGTCAGGGGAGCCTTAGGCAGGATAAGGGGCCTGCCCAGGATAGTTACAGTCGAGACTTGGAGGAGCCTACATAGATTCCTAGCACGGGACGTCGTGTCAAACGTAGATGTGCCGTCATTCAATAGATCAGCCGTTGATGGATATGCCGTGAGGAGTCGGGATACTTTTGGAGCCTCCTACACTAATCCAATATTATTGAGAGTAGTGGGTTCAGTAATGGCCGGTGACAATCCATCAATAGAGGTAAAGCCGGGGGAGGCGGTGGAGGTATCGACGGGAGCGCCCTTGCCCAGCGGAGCGGATGCGGTGGTCATGTACGAGGACTCAAGGTTGAGAGGCGAATTCGTGGAGGTGTTTAAGCCGGTGGCCCCCATGGGCAATGTATCTAGGAAAGGCGAGGACGTGTCCGCCGGCGAAGTCATCTTAAGACGAGGCACTTGGATAAGGCCATGGCACGTCGCCATTCTTGCATCAATTGGAGTCCAAACCATTGAGGTCTTCGACTTAAATATTGCACTTTACTCCACTGGGAATGAATTAATCGATATAGAGTCAATTGGGGTAACCAAGAGCGGGTCAATAATCAATAGCACTAGGTTTGTTGTAGCGGGCTCCCTTGAGGAGGATGGAATAGGGGTCACCTATAGAGGAATCCTGCCCGATGATGAAGATGAAATACGGCGACGCATATTAAGCGATATAGGTAGCTTTGATTCCATTATATTAACGGGGGGCTCAAGCGTTGGTGCGCCCGATGCAACAATTAGGGCTATTCAATCATTATCGCCGGAGTACTTTGTACACGGCACATCAATTAGGCCGGGCAGGCCGAATAGTGTGGCGGTTATAATGGGTAAACCCATCTTCTCGCTCAGCGGATTCCCCGTTGCGGCATTAACGGGAGTGGAGGCGTTGGTCAAGCCTCTTTTCCTCGAGTTAATGGGAGCAAGGAGGGAGCCAAAGCCTTTAGTTAAGGGGCGATTAGTGAGGCGGGTGGCGACCCCCATAAATACTAGGTCATTCATAAGAACCAGGGTATTTAAATCTGGAGGCAATATATACGTAGAACCCTTAGCATTAACTGGGAGCGGTGTTTTATCTACGCTAACCAAGGGAAACGGCATATTAGTCGTGCCGGAGAATAGGGAGGGATTCGATGAGGGCGACGAAGTTGAAGTGGAGCTGATTGGGCCTATTGAAGAGGAATAGAATATAATTCGCCATTAGTTTGTTCTCCTCATTTTGGCCGCTGCTGAATGGGGTGGAGCTGGGCATGGTTTATCCATGGCAAAGCATTATACCTGCATAGCTGAAATATGGATTATTCTTTAAAAATTGCTGAGGGAAACTCCACTTATGAGGCAAGTATATACGGAGAATGCCCCAAAACCTATAGGTCCTTACTCGCAGGGAATAGAGGCAGCTGGTCTCCTATTCATTAGCGGTCAAATTCCGCTAGATCCTGCAACGGGAGAATTAGTGAGCGGAGGCATAAGGGAACAGACGCAGCGAGTTATGGAAAATATAGAGGCAATACTTAAGGCAGCTGGCATGGATTTGAGCAATGTAGTTTATGTAACTGTGTTTCTCAAGAACTTAGGCATGTTCAATGACTTCAATGAGGTTTATGCAAAGTACTTCAACTATAATAAGCCAGCCCGCACAACTGTGGAGGTCAATAACTTACCACGCGGCGCATTAATCGAGATAACCGCAATAGCAGCACGTAGTTAGATGCATTAATAATATTTAATTCATTGATGAAGCATATCTCACAAAATTCCCCTATACAAAACGATCTTTCAATAAGCGGATTAACTCTGCTTCCTTGAACTCGATGCCATGGAAGTGATCGCAGCGGGTCCTCCACTGACATGAACTCACCAGCCCCCAAGGGCCAGATCAAAGCATGATCGTCCAAATACCATATATGAAAGCATTCTTATGGCACCATTTCCCACGGGGCTTTCGCTCCTTAACCTCTCGATGTATTAAGGGATGTAAAAGCCCTGGGGATTCTGCTTCATGTTGCAAATAAATTATGTATATATCTACATATTATACGGAAAAGGATATATACGCGATCCCATGAGCCTTAATCTATGACGGTGGTTGATGACATATATAAATTAACCCAAGATGCGCTTGAATTGGTGAAATCAGCTCAAAGGCGGAGAATAATCTATAGAACGCCGCTGGTAAAGTCAGATACAATATCGGGAGCAACAGGTGGCCAAGTTTTTCTTAAACTCGAGGCCCTTCAAAAGACGGGCTCATTCAAAGCCAGAGGAGCATATAATGCCATAACTAGGATGAGTAGAGAGGGAGTCAAGCACGTGATAACAGCTTCAGCCGGTAATCATGCACAGGGCGTTGCCTATGTTGCGTCCCTCTACGGTATGAAGTCAACAA
>JBMFVP010000011.1:0-35089 GCA_049965935.1 Thermocladium sp. | reverse complement strand
GGGATAAGGGGGGTTAGGGCCGCTTGCTTATTGATAACCAGCAATAAGCTTGGGGGTAGATTCCTCTCGTCCAGCGACATTAATGAGGCTGCGGCTAGGGCTGGAGAAGCTATTATGAATGCATTGAGGGATTTATGAGGTTTTACTGGTACCGCGAGATATCTATTTCCCTGTAGCCATCGCGTGGAGTTATAGTTATCACGTCGACGCCCTCGCCGCTGGCTGGATCATGCATCATGGCTGCCTTTACTGCCCTTATCCCTAGCTTTATCGCATCGTCGACCTCAATTCCATCCCTGTATCCATCCTCCAACACGCCGAACGCTGTTGGGGAGCCGCTGCCCGTTGAGGCGAATCTATGCTCCTCCGTGACGGAGCCATACCAATCAATTGTGTAGAGAACAGGCCCCTCCGCATTGGTTACTCCACCAAGTATCATGTGGGCTATGAATATGTAGGGCCTACTGGAGAACATCACCACTGACGCATAATTCGCGAGGGTCCTTATTGGGACCGGGAGACCGGTGCGTATCTTGTAATCCATTGCCTGAAGCGTGAGCGCCTCCAGTATCTTCTGGACATCGGCGACGCCGCCGCTCATTGTGGCCGCCACATGATCATCTATCCTCCAAATCTTTCTCCCCTTCCTGTGAGCTATGTAGTACCCAGCCGTGACTCTCCTATCCGTCGCTAGGACCACGGCATCCCTAGCAACTATGCCCACGGTGGTTGTTCCTGTCTCCAAGTTCTTCGTGTCTGGCTTAAGCATTTTGAGCACCCGCCTCACTTGCTTGAGGTTGAGACTCCTGTTGCTGCTCCTTGGGTTGTTCCTTCTTCACCGTTATTTCATCAATGAATTGAATCTTATCGACCCCGAACTTCTCGGCCAGATCCTCCGCTATCCTTAACTTAACGGTGCCAACCTTATCTATAAATAGGGTGCTTGGAGGCAATTTGACCGTGATTACCTTGGAGTCCTTATCTACCTTAACATCTATCTCGCTCAGCTCCACTCGCGGCAAGTAAACCTTAACTATCTGCTTCGCCTTCTCCTCATCCGTGGCGAGCTTCTTCACTATTTTTCCCCGTATAATTAAGGTCCTGCCGGCCAAGGGATGATTGAAGTCAAGTATTGCCCTGCCGCTTGATATGCTTATAACCCTTGCTTGCTGCCCATCCATCTCAACCACGTCGCCGGGCTTCGGTATCTTCCCATACTTATAGAACTCCCTAATGGATAGGGTCTTGACCTTGCCCTGATCCCTCTCGCCGAACGCCTTATCGGGCGGAACCTCCACGTTAACTTCACCGCCCTCATCTGCGGCTAATAGGGCTTGCTCCAATGGCTCGAACAGCTTGGTTTCGCCAACCACTATTAGGCGGGGGCCGTATACCTCATCTGGATTATATATATTGGCCTGCTTCGCCACGTCCTCAACAGTCGTCTCCACTATTTTCCCATCGTCCTTAGTGGCAACCGTGTACTCCAGAAGTATGTAATCCCCCTTCTGAACCATTACTCACCCACCTCCAGCTTAGGCGTCTCCTCTTCAGGCTCCTCTGACTGGGCGCGGATAACGTGAGTCACGTAGCCGGCTATCTTATTCCTTATCCTCTTAGAGGGAACCCTGGCAACTGCATTAACTAGTTCCTTATTGGCCTCGAAATCCTTGGACGCCTTATCCCCGTAACGCGATATCAACTCCTCAGCCGCCCTCTTTATGTACCTAGGCCTTATCTTGCCCATAATTGGAGAATGAGTATCGGCATTTATAAACATTAACTCCTACGCCTACTGAAATGGGTATTGGTGACGTGGTCTATACATTCCCGGAGCTACGTGAGGAGCGGGTAATGGATAGGCCCAATAGATTCACCGTGTTGACTGGGAGCGGGGCGTGTCACCTACATGATCCCGGGAGATTACTGGACCTCGTGTATCCAGGCAATAAGGTACTGATTAGGGATTGGAGCGGTGGAAAGACTAGGTGTAGGGTCGCGGCGGCCTGGAGCAGCGACTCGGGGGAGTGGGTGGTGATAGATAGTGGAATACACTCCGCAATAGCGGCGCACTTCCTTCCGGGAGATCTTCGGAGGGAGGTTAAGGTTGGGCATCATAGGCTTGATTTCCTATGGGGAAGCACGTATGTGGAGGTGAAGGGCTGTACTTTGGTTATGAATGGAAAGGCACTTTTCCCCGACGCTCCAACGCGGAGGGGAGCCAATCACATGCGGCTCCTCAGGGAGTTGAGGATGAGTGGGGTCGAGGGACTCGTCATGTTCCTCGTGATGAGGAGCGCCAAGTGCTTTGCCCCGAATTGGGGGATGGATCCAAGCTTCTCCGCCGCTCTTAGGGATGCAATAGATGCTGGAGTCTCTATCTGGATCAAGGCATTCAGGTTAAGTGGTCGAAGCATTATCTACACTGGGGATTTAGGACTCTGCAGTGATTGGGCCTCATTGACATAATGTTTATTAATTCAGCATGGGGAAGGGCCGCAATGAGTGATCAGGGACAACAGTTATCGAAGGAGACCACGGTTTATCAAGTGGCTGGTGCCCAGATAATAGAGGAGTGCCCAAGAATAGTGAGGACGCTCAGCGATGAACCGATAAGGCTATTCGGCAAGTGGACCTATGAGGATGTGGTAATAAGGGACCCAGGACTAAGGAGGTATATGTGCCTCAAGCCAATGATTCTGCCGCACACGGAGGGCAGGAACCAGAAGAGGAGGTTCGGGAAGGAGAGGATGCCGATCGTCGAGAGACTCATGAATGCATTGCTTCACCCTGGCAAGAATGCCGGGAAAAAGCATAAGGTATACGGCGTCGTGAAGAGGTCATTCGACATAATTTACTTGGCGACGGGAAAGAACCCCCTCCAAGTCCTCGTCGATGCGGTCGTAAACTCCGCTCCAAGGGAGGAAGTTACTAGGGTCATTTATGGAGGCATCGCTTACCCGGTTGCCGTGGATGTCACGCCGGCGAGGAGGCTCGACATAGCGATTAGATGGCTGGCGGAGGGCGCTAGGGAGTGTGCTCATAATAATCCCAAACCATTGGAGGAGTGCCTGGCCGAGGAGATAATTGCCGCGGCTGCCGGTGACTTGAAGAGCTTCGCGGTTAAGCATAGGGATGACGCTGAGAGAGTCGCTGCGTCCGCCAGGTAATTAGTAATCTTTAATTATTTCCGCATTGATTCTCATACATGGTTAACAAGTTAGTCTTGTTTCTGGAAATGCATCAACCGAGGCGCATTAATCCTCTCCTGCCCTACGCCGTGAATAGGGGGCTGGAGTTATTTGATGATTCATTGAATAGGCGAATAGCGGAGAGGGTGGCGGCTAATTCTTATAGGCGCGTCTTATCCATAATTGGGGAGGCGCATGAGTTGTATGGGAGCAGGGTGGCCATAGGAATCACTGGCACGCTACTGGAGCAATTGAGGAGGTGGGCTGGTGACGTGGTTACGCAATTAGGGAAACTGGTGGAGAATGGCGCCATTGAGTTAGTGGGGGAGACGTATTACCACTCGCTGGCAAGTGAGTTAGATATGGGGGAGTTTCGGGAACAGGTCTTAATGCATGTCGAGGCGATGCGGGAGCTTGGGGCAAAGCCCATTACTGCCGAGAACACTGAGTTCATTCTTAATAATAGGGTGGCGGATGCCGTGGCTGGGATGGGGTTTCAAGCGCTGCTTGGGGAGGGCGTGGAGAGAGTGCTTGGTTGGCGTTCCCCTAATTACCTCTATAGAATCAATGGCGTGAAGCTTCTCCTGAGGAATTATAGGTTATCGGATGATGTTGGGTTCAGGTTCAGTAATAGGGCATGGGACCAGTATCCCCTAACTGCGGATAAGTACGTTGAGTGGATCAGGGCCTCGCCGGGGGACTTGGTGTTTATCGGGATGGATATGGAAACGTTCGGCGAGCATCAATGGGAGGGGACAGGCATATTGGAGTTTCTTCGCTGGTTCTTTAGGCACGCGAGCGAGTCTAAGGTAATGGTTGAGGCGCCAAGCGATGTAGTTAAGGAATTGGAGGCGAGGGAGGGGATAAGCATTGAGCCTTGGGGCACGATTTCGTGGGCGGATAGGGAGAAGGACCTCAGTGCGTGGTTGGGTAATGAGGCGCAGTTAAGGGCCTTCTCATTCCTTAGGCTTGCGTTGGCTGCCGCTAAGAGGGCTGGGCGGGACCTGGAGGCGTGGAGGTACTTATCAACCAGTGATCACCTGTATTACCTGAGCGGCAAACATGGACCGGAGGGAGAGGTTCACGGTTACTTTAGTCCAGGTAATCCAACCCGCTACTTCGATGCGTTTATGGCAGCCATTGAGAGAGTGTGGAGCCACTCAACGCTTAAGTTGGGGGATGCGGAGCTGCTTGAGGTGGTGAGGAGCATTGAGCTGCCGGGCGAGGCTTGGTTCCGCATTGATTTAGGTGGGGCAAGCTTGATTGGGAGAAGCATTGATGAGGTGGAGTCCCTCCTGCGGGAGCATGGGGATGCGCGTAGGCGGTACTGTGGGTCCGGGGATATAGAGAGGTGGCTCACTAATTTGTTGGGGCCCATGGGCAAGAGAATATCGCAGGGAATCTGTGGAAAATAATCTTCAAAGCCGCAATGGGAGTCATCCCCTTATTGTAATTATGATTCCTGGGATGCTGCGGCTAGTTGGTCCTGTCCGCACCTATGAATTAATCAACATTAAATAGGAGGAGGGGATCCCTAAAGGGTTGCGTTTATCATATTCTTATCCCTATCCTGCTTAGCAGTTTCTCCCAATCTATCTTGAAGATGATGAAGCCGAGGACAATGAATGCTGCGCTGCTTATTATGCCGAGGTCGAGGGGGGTTAGGCCTAGGAATGATAGGTAATTGGAGATCATGGTTAGGCCCATTAATTCTATCGGTATCTCCACCGCGCTCTTTATTAGTTTAGCCATTATCATGTATGCATTCAACTTGAGGAGGGGAGTCCTCGCTGCGCCGCTGCCGAAGTAGACATAGTCCTCCAGGGGGAACCCGGGCAGGATTGCTAGTATGACGAGGGTTAGGTAAAAGTACCGCGTGCCGCTCACTCGCCTCAGCAGGTTAATGTTCTTGTTTCGCCTCAGCCATCGCTCCATTGCGGCGCCGGCCCCATACATGACGTTCTTGGATGTTGCTGCGCCGAGACCGCTCACAATTATTGCTAGAACCACCATTAAGGGAGATGAGTCGAAGCGAATGAGGAGCGTCGTCGCTATTAGCGTATAGGATACTCCAGTGAATGGGGTGGCGTTCGCGGCGAAGCTAATGGCGAATATGGCTAGCAATAGGTAGGCGTAATCCATCATCTATATCGCTATAAACGGTAACTCGAATATATTTAATAATGTGTCTCATAACTTCTAACTCCTTAGTTTACCTCATCAAGGAAAATAGTTGAAGAAATCTTTATTAAAAAGTAAAACGATAAACCACTATGTATGAATCAAGGGCGAGGCCTGGGCAATCCAGCGCGATTGAAATAGCATTAATAGTTCCTGTCTTAATAGGTGGACTTTTGATATTCCTGCTTCTATCATCTAATTACATGTATCCAGCGGGCTCCGATGTTAATGCTTTTCAATTACAGGCGATGTCTCAATCACTAATTAATTATATAATTACGAGTCCAGGCACGCCAAGCGATTGGGGGCTGAACGCAACTAACTTGACCAGCTTTGGTCTAGCAGTTAATTATAACACAACAGGCTTAATTGGTTATGGGCAACCATATCAATTAGATCCATTCAAAGTACTGCAACTAGTTTATTGGGATTATGCAGAAAACGTCAGTGGTGCATTATCTAGCAACAATACTCAGGGCGATTGCAACGTAACAAGCCTAAGCACTGGACAAGGATCGAGTAAGAGCGGGCTCGGCTCTTATTTATTGAAAAATGGTGTAAGCAGTATAGCGTTAAATAATGGTTGGTTATTCATGCCTGGTTCTGTGTCTTCATGGATGCTCAATTATACTGAGGTTAAACATATGCTTGGGCTCGGTAAACAATATGACTTCTTATTGATAATAAAGCCATTGCTGAGCATTAAAGTAATTAGTTTCCCTCCCAGCCCGGGATCGTTTAAATTATTTGTAAAGGTGGTTAACTTCGCCACAAACTCGCCGGTGAACCATGCGCAGGTAAGCTTAAACTATTTAGCAATGGACCAGAATGGAAATGATTTGGCTTGTATATATAATAATATTCAAAATAATAACCAACCGTGCACTAATGCGCCACAAGGCTTAGATTTGCCTGCGTCTAACACTTTTGTGATTTATTCTCGTAATCCATTGATAATTGAAAATAATGTGACGTTAGTATCGTATACTAATTCAAGTGGGGTGGCTAATTTTACGCTGCCCATGGCATATGATGGTGACAATGCGTATTTCTTCACTTTCTTTGCCCAGGATGGGGGAGTTAGGGATTATGGGTATTTCCAATATCCTAGCCTAAGTACGCCACTATTGATAGCTGGAATATTGCCAAACAAAAGCGGTGGATCAATAATATTCGCTGATCCTCACTTATTCGCAAATTGCTTAAAGAATAATGAAATAATAACAAAAATTAGCCAAACAACGTCCGGATTAAGATTGGTTGCCATATATAAATCAATTAGCGGATATGTATTTCAGTCACTTGATTTCTCCTTAAATCCTGGAACCGGAAGTCAATCATACCCAGTTCCCTGCACTACATTACAAGGAACAAAGTCACATGGTAAATCGGGATCTAATGGTGCATCTTCATGTTATTGGAATTTACCGGCTGCTCCTCTTCTCCTAATAGCATATGTGACCCCAAATTCTAATTCCGCTAATGTTCCTCCAGCTCAAGTATTGATCATTCCCTATGGAATATGGCCTGAGTATTACCTTAGTAATAGGGAGATAGTTTTTGGAAGAGCCGATCCATTTGCATCAATGGCATCCTCAAGCTACATAGTAGATATAGGGGGATCAACATATACTGTGCAGCTTAACCTATATTACACTGGCAATGAGTTTGGATCATTTGGTGGCTAAAAGTGAGGGGGCAAGGATTAATACTTACCGCAATTGTGCTTGCAGTAGCCATTATGGTGGTAGCGGTGCTTTTTAGGATGTTCACTATGACCCCTGCATTCGTGTATCAGAGAAGCATATACTACTCATTTAAATATAGTCCACAAGTCATCGCTCAACAAGTATCGCAAGTAATACAAGAGACCGTGCTGACATATGCACGGAATTACAGTGATTTCCTGGAGAAGCAAGGCATATTACTATATTTACATGCATTAACGCAAATCCCTACTCAATACTCATTAGCCAATCTATTAGCAACCCAACTCAGAATAACCGTGGAGAGCATATATACACCAATAGGTCTACTCGTTCCGGTTACCCCTATAAACCCAATCATAAGCGTATCAACTGGTTTCTATGGAGCCCTCAATGTACCAGGAATTAAGTACATATACGCAAATGGCCAAGGATCATCAATATCAATAAAAGTTAATCAAACATATAACATGCCAACCCTTGGAATACAGCACCTAACCATAGGTCAAGACCTGAACCTAACAGCAACAACAGTAAAGCCAGGATCAAGTACTTGCAGTGGAAACCTAAACATAGTCACCTACCAAGCAGTAACATCATGCATATTCAACTTCAATACAAATAATAATCCATTTACCTATACATGCATAGGCTCAGGGACACACTCCATGGGAAACACAGGTAAACTATGGGCATTTAATAACGATAATGGGAATAAAATGTATGTTTTTATGATTCCATTAGATGAAATTGATGCTAATGCAGGTTTCACGATATCGGCAGTATTCCAGCCAAACAATAATCAAGGTAATGCTTATGCTAATGTAATCGTATTAAGTAGTAGCCCTAGTAGTAATGTGAATTTGTTGCAAATATCTAAACCCACTAATATCACCGTAGTAGTTAAGCCTAGTACTTCCCCATATAAGGTTATTAATAATAATCCAACAGCTACTATTACATACATTATTAATAAAAAGGTCACTTCTAATTCTAATGTTCTTTTACCTGGTTTTCAACTCGTTAGTAATACTATTTTTGGAAATAATGCGTACATTTTTTCTGGGTCTGGGTCATGGGCTTATCTCGTGTTTCAGAATGCTAATTTAATTAATGCATCTATTAAGTTATTCAATAATTATTCTATTTCTAGGGACATTTATATTGCCGTGTCTTATAATGGGCACCCGGCGATTGGGGTATCACTAAATGGAGTCTCGGTTACGCCATTAATTGGCGCAGCAAGCATCCCCATAAAGTACTCTATATGCAATATTACGGAGAATGAAGCTATATTCAATGTGTCAATGCCATGGCCTCCCAAAGGCTATCCGAATACTCAGTACCTACTTACGATTAATTACAGCGGAATACAGTTAATTCTGAATCCATGGAGTCCCAGCAATTTATTCAAAATGGGCATAAATCCAACGCCTATAATCATTCCTAATAATGATTCATCAACATCATTAGTAACCTATAATGCCTATATACTTAATGAAACGAGTAATACGCTGATAGATATCAATTATTTTGCAAATATTGGAATTCCAACGTTATACACTGTATATAATGATACATACACAACTCAAATAATATATGGAGGTCAAACAATATATTCAATAGCGGGGCCAGTAATACCTTTTTCATGGATGAATATATTTAATGAAATAAACAATAAATATCCACTTGATGCTGTACAAATATTTACATTTAACGAGACTCTAATAAACCTAGGCACTGGATACACCGCAATAGCTCAAGTAGTTCCCCCACAACAGACCAAAATAACTGGCTTTGGATTCACGCATAATTACCCAACTGGCCTCTATAATTGGATAACTGAACGTCAATATTTCCCCAACCAAACACTACCATATACCTACTTTTACTACACAATACTAAACTGCCAAACAAACAACTATTATAATTCATTTCTTTATTTTATTTATAATAGTAAATGGAAATATCAATTAGAATATATCGGCATCACCGAGAACCTGCCTTATTGTCAGGGGTGGTGAGCAGTGAGGCTTGGTCAAGCAAGAATAATTGAGGCCGTCGTCGCTACCATTATTATCTTAGTTCTAGCTGCATTAATGCCAGTCATATTTAGATCACCTACCACTGTTCTCCGCAGTCAAATTCAAGTAGGGGCAGAGAATTATGCATATAATGCCTTGACGATTCTAAGCAATAATCCTGGCTTTCTATACGCTGTTCAAGATGGTAATTGGAGCATGCTTAGTTCCCTCCTTAATTCCATAGTGGGGCCTCAATATGATTGGTACATAGCGATTGTTCCATTCGGTAAATTAAGCACTTTAAGTGTGGTGAAGGAAAACAATTATGTTCTTCTTCCAATAAATATAGTGCCTAATTCGTATTATTCTAGGCTTGGATTAATTACGTTAACGAGTCCAACGACCGCGTTGCTTCAATTAAACATTTATTCCTTGAATTCGATGATACCCATGGGTTATAGAATAAATACAACCCTCCCACTAGCTAACTTAGCATTTATTCAATGCATTAATCCATCACTTTTGCTGAATATAACCGCATGTATCAAGCAAGGGCAGGCACGATTATTATCATGGCAACTCCAAAGCTTTGATAATAGAACAGGCGCTGCAAGTATATGGATTAATGGAACTGGAGTGATTTATGCGGTTATTCCAAGTAATCAAAATAAGCCATTTAATCCATTAAACAACACGGTCTGTCGAGAATCATACTGCTTACCAATTGGAGGGCTCAGTAACTTGATGGCGGTTGTGACCAATCAAGCAAAGTATGCTAATGATCCAAATTTCCTTAATCAAGCCATACCAAACATCAAATGCTTAACGACGAACCCAAATGGGGTGAATCAAGAACAAAATTCTATAGCAATTAGTACAAGCGTATATTATGTAAATGAATATAATGGTGCGCTAACTACACTTAATGCGCCACCCAGTGTCTCTTGCATGTTTCGGACTAGTTATAATGTGAACTCCAGTTACGGAGTAAATACGTATCTAGATGGTCAATTAGTAATAGCTGTTCCTTATTCGAGCTTCTCGGTTACCCTCAAGAACTTGCAGGCAAATCTTTTCATATGTTACTCAAACAAGACGCCCCCTTGTGAAATATATAAGGGAAACTTGAATGGAGTGAATTGGCCCCTTAGCTTTCCCATATCATCAACCCTCTCATTTTATTCAAGCAATGAGACTTTCATTATTAATAATACTAACGTACTTGCAGAAACTAATCTAAGCAATTATTATTACTCATATTTGATGCAGTTAAGTGTAACTCCCGATTACGCTAAGTGTGGACTCAATGTTAAATCAACAATATATAATTATATAACAACAGATTCTAGAACCTTAAACTATATTTACCCGCTAAATGTTTGCAATCTATTTAACCAAAAGAATATAACTAGCTTTAGTATAATAATAAATGTAAGCAAAATAGAAGTGAGCCAGGCGACACCGGAAAATTATTATAATGGCCCTAACTCGGTGTATAATGGCGTGTATTATCTATATTATACTACCAGTATTCTATATGATTTATATTCAGTTCGTAATCCATCGGTTACCTATTACTTGCCTTCGTTTCTTAACTATAGTTTTAGCCTTATAAATAAGCTTAATGTTGTGCCGATGCAGTTCCGCGAGAGACTGCCTACGCCGGAATTCTCGCCCACCGCTGAGGCTAACTATGTAATTCAATTACCAAATGGTTCATACTACTTAGTAGTAATAGGACTCAGCGGCATAAATAATGGGTGATGCGGATGAGGAACCATAATGGCGAAGGCGAAGTAATCACTGTAATAATAATAATTGGATTAACCATTGCGCTAGCTCTTCTCTTTTACGTTATTGCAAGCCATAACTTTAGTTCAGCAATGGCTAATTCGGTAATGTCCAGCGGCGAAACTCTATTTCTAAACATTGCGACTGATTTGGATGGATCTCTCTCAAACACAATCAGTGAATCGGCCTTATCATATGCCGTTCCCCCCACGAATCTAGCCGTGATTAATATAGCCAATAATTACTGCTCACTATACATAAATGGAACTCCCTATAGCGAATCCGCGGCAGTCATATTTGGAGCACCACCATCTCTTATATCTGCGCCAACAGGATTTAGGGTTGAGTTGCTCGGCAATAACTCGATTATTATATTCAATCGCACATCCAACATGTTCAACGTGGATATGTATGGCTATGGAACAATAAATGGAGTTACTTATGGAGAGTATCTAGTACTGTACCCAAAGATAAGCATATTCCCAGTGGGCAGCACGTATTATATATATGTCCCAATATTCAAGTCGGGAATAAATAATGGGTTCCACGGATTACTTAACTTCAATGCGACCGGCTATAGGTACTCATCACTCTACGTGAAAACAATCGAGTATAGATGCGGCACGGGAACCCAATATATTGATAATGAGATAACATTAAATAGCGATGTGATGCTGATAACCAATACGGTGATAATCAATGAGTAAGGAAGGGCAAGGAAGCGTGATTAGCACAGTCATATTAGTCTCAACAATGCTTGTAGTAAGCGCAATTCTATTTATATATGCAATGTTCTTCTTCACGCAATCGGCATCTAATTACTCAATATCATACGTGGCTTCATTCCTAACTAATGTGGCGGACGATGTCGATACATTCATGTTGACGCCGGGCTCCAGGTTAACATATAATCCACCCAATACTAATTATGGATCATATAATCTCGAGCTGGCTCCCACCGCTAATTGCAGCATATCTGTAACTTATTCTAATGAGTACATAATCAATGAGACCTCAGGCATACTACTCTATGGCGTGCCTCCTCAGTTCTACTCATTGCCGCAAAACTACGTATATATATGGCGAGGCAGCAATTCTACTGGTGGTCCAAGTCAATCCATTACAGATTTCTCGCTAATAGTGATGCCGCACTCATATGCGCCTATGGCTACTGTTATGGCATTAATACAGGGAGGCTATGATTTAATTAATGGCTTCAGGTATGGAACCTATATAGCAATGCTGCCTCGAGTGGTGGCCATAAATGGATCAACGGGAAATGGGGTTGGATATATCTATATACCAGTGATAGTGCCAATACATGCTGCTAATTCATTGGTGGTTTATATTCTGAACACCGAATCAACCAGCATAAATAATGGGGAAGCAACTAGTTTTCTTATTAAGGAGGACTGCGTTATTGGAAGCCAAGAATTAAGTTCATCATCAACTGTATCCGGTAATTCCGTATATGTAACTGTTATATACATTGGGATTAGTTAGGTGATTCCAATGGATACACTTGCATTCATAATAACAACTGCTGCATTAATAATTTTCGTGATAGTATTCTCCATATACATATCCAACTTCATTAATAGCAATCTAATTAATACTGATACATATGTCTATTCCCTAATAGATGCGGCACTACTTCATGAGTTTCAAACGGTTGTATCACTAGCATCACTAGAGTCTGTTACTGGATCATTTAATTACACAATATCACTACCCACGGCCTCATTCGCAACGCAAGGCATCGCAATACAGTATAATATAACAATTTACATTAAGAAAACGAATGTACCGACACTTATTGGCAACATAACTATAACATCAAAGCTAGGACCAATAAGCAGAACAATACGGGGATCCGCACCACTTTACTCAGCTCAGGAGCCATTCACCATATATGCATATAATTGCGAAAAGAGCATGGGCCCAGTAAACCTTGAAAAGTCCAGCTGCACATGGAGCAGCCAAGATATAGTGCTTGGAAACGCTATAATAGAAATAATAAAATAACTCATGGTATCCTTGAATATTGAGGAATACTATTTGTCTTTATAAAGATGTAGTGTGGTGCACTATTAACTAGCGATATTAAAACGAAGCAAGAATTCAATAATGAACCTTTCTATAATTATCTTCATGAGGAATACTGAACCAAAATTGATAAGGAAAAATAACCTTAATAGTCCCTTTACTGCTTAGTTTTATGTGTCCCTATTATTGGTTAGTGATCTGCACAAGTCGATTGAGCCCCGGGAATTCTATGCCATTGATTGGCTAATCGACTTAATCGACGAAATCAAGCCGGATGCCCTCATATCTGCCGGTGATTGGGATGAATACGTAACTCCCAACGACATGCATGAAGTAATCAGTAGAACGGCTCTATTCACTATTTATGGGAATCATGAGAATTTCGGCCTCATTAAAAGGTACGCCATAAGCGATGGGTCAATTCATGTAGTGAAGGGGTTAAGGGTGAGCGGGGTTAATGGGTTAATAGGCGAGGAGGAGGGCGAGTATATAATTAGCGTGGATAGATTCATGAAGGTAATCGAGAGGGTCAAGAGGCGGGTAGATAGGCCCGACATATTTATAATGCATCAACCGCCGTATCTGCCCGACCAGTACCCCTGGATGAGGAGGGATAGGTATAGTGAAGTTGCCCTAGAAGCGATTAATATTCTTAAGCCAAGGCTATTGCTGAATGGCCATATGACGGGCAGTTGCTATAATTACGGCAAGTATGAGTGGGGCACTTATCTACGCGTTGATTCATCCCAGAGATACAGGTGCTACGCCGTACTCACAATTAGCGATGCGAGAATCAGGGTATTCAACGACAACGAGGAAGTGCTGGCCTTCAATATATGAATCATCACTAGAGGCCCCAGCGATTTCATTAATGCCCGGGGCGAGGCTTCACGTGTTGTGTAGCGCGTTATCTAGGTCATTAATTATGTCCTCCACGTCCTCCAGTCCCACCGATAGTCTGAGCAATGAATCATCGATCCCAAGCGCTTCCCTGTGCTCTTCAGGTATTGCTGATGATGCGCTAACTATTGGGTAAGTAATCAGCGACTCTGGCCCCCCGAAGCTTGGGGTTGGCTTGATTAATTTGAGGGACCTCAATAACTTCTCGACGGAGGATTGCCCGCCCTTCACCTTAAATGAAATTATTCCCCCGAATCCGCCCCTCAACTTGAGGGCCGCCTTATCGCCGTCCAATCCAGGGTAGTAGACGGCGGCTACCTTGGGGTGATCCTCCAGGAATTGGGCTATAATCATGGCGGACTCGCATTGCCGCCTCACCCGCAATTCAAGGGTCTTTAATCCCCTCATGACTAGGAACGCCTCCATTGGTTGAAGAATGGAGCCAAGCCTTCTGCGCCAGTGCCATAAATCAATGATGGAGTTGCCGTCCCCAATTATGGCTCCCGCAACCACATCATTATGCCCCGAGAGGTACTTAGTGGCGCTGTGAATAACCAAGTCAGCCCCTAACTCAATTGGGTTTAACAGTATCGGCGTCGCTATGGTATTATCCACAACCACTGTGGCTCCAGCATCATGGGATGCCTTCGCTATTTCCTCCACATCGAGGACCCTCAGCATTGGGTTAGTTATTGACTCAATCATGACTAGCCTAGCGCCATCATTTATGGCTTGAATTATGGAGTCGGTGTCCGGGAATGGCGTTCTCAGCCTTATCCCGAACTTCCCCAATTCCCTGGCTAGTCCCAGGGTGGTTCCATACATTTCCATGGGCATCACAACCACATCGCCGCTCTGCAGCAATCCTAGGAGTGTGGCGGAGACCGCGGCCATGCCGCTATTAACGGCTAATGCATCACTGCCCTTCTCAAGCTTGGCCAATGCATGCTCCAGCGCCCGCGTTGTTGGATTCTCCTCCCTAGAGTACTTTAAATCAACCCCCCTATCCGATTTATTGGCCTCAATTAATTGAATAAACATTGCCGAGAGGTGTATTGGCGGAATAAATGACCCCAACTCGTCGTCGAAGTAATCATGGCCATGAATAGAGTCGGTCTGCCTACCCATATGCCTCAATAATTCCCCTATTTTTAAGTATATATAAGCACGTCAACAATAAATAACTGGATTTAAATAATAAATCAAGTAAATAGCTCCGCTTAATGCCTCCTCCGCGCGGCTAGGTATGCGCCTATAATCACTATCACAACTATTACCACTATCACCGTAATCAGTGATCCCTGCGACGATGAAGGCGAAGTAGTAGTGGATGGCGGAGGCGAAGTAGATGAAGTGGTTATGCTGGTCGCCGTGGGGGACGGCGCGGCGGTGCTTGTAGATGGCGGAGGCGAAGTAGTAGTGCTCGTAGTCGAGACTTGCTGCAGTGAGGCAAGTGGTTGAGATATGAAGTATACGTTCCCAGATCCAGCGGAGCTCGTGAATCCCATGTATATCCATGCATTGCCTGGATCCATTAGCACGATTGAGGGCGAGTATTCCTGTCCATCAGTGGTTAGGACCTCGCTTGTCAAGTTGCTTAGTGGTCCATATGAGTAGCCTATATTGGTTCCGGTTCCCGATACTATTGAGTAACCGAGGGCTATTTCATTGCCGTAGACCCCAAGGGATGGCTGGGTAAGGGAGTAACCAGCTAGTTCACTTAGCAGTAATTGGGGCTTGGCCAAATCGCTTGGCGACCCGCTTGTGAAGTATATAGAGCCGCCGCTGCTGATGGCTATGTAAAGCGTTCCTCCATAGGATGCAGTCGAGACCCCGCTGGCGTTTATTGGCACTGAGTCGATTATGGAGCCGCTGGCATTGATCACCAATACCTTGCCTGGAGTAGCCGCCAGTACATAGTAGGAGCCTTCGAGCGACGTGATGGAGGCCGAGTATATTTGGGTTACTCCCTGCACAGTTAGGCTTGTTGCCTCTATTAATGGTGATAACTTAACTAGGGTGAGTCCATTACTATAGGCCACCAGCAATGCATTGGCTTCTGGATCATATGATAGGGACACCACGGTGCCGGTTACATTGATTATTGGCTTGGGTTGGCTCCAGGTTTCTCCATTGCTTGAAGTGGACCAGTAAACCTTATTGCCCATGAGGTAGAATGCAACTAGTTTTCCAGTGGAATTATCGTATCCAATGGTTGATAGAGTCGGCTTTGCTTGGGGCGTCGTCGTTGATTGTATTGATGTCTTGAGGAGAGGCAGCTTTACTGCATAAAGCGTGGCGTAACTCGTGTTGGTGTAGTTGGAGAGAACTGCTTGCTGAGTGAGGGGTGAGCTGGGGTTGACTAGGTTAGGCGCTATGTAGCTGAATATATTGGGGGCGTAGGGGGTCTTGGCGCCGCCTCCCTGGTAATCCGTGGCGTTGGGATAGACTGGGTCCCAACCATTAGTGGCGTATCCATCCTGGAAGCCCGCTATGATCACATAACTATACCCAGTTATGTTGCTTCCTATGAGCGATGTAGGTACCTCTATTGATACTGTCTTGGTGGCTAGATCGCCCTTAACTATTAGTGGAGTGGTGTACGTTTGTCCAGAGCAGCTTTCCACGTATGAGTTAGATGGCCAGCCGGCGGCTTGTATTACCCACTGCCACGCCGAGTTCTGGGCTATCTTGGCATTCACTCCCGGCAATGCATTTGTGCAGCCGGCTTCGTTTCCTTCATGTATATAGATATCTATTATGGGCTGGGAGAAGCCGTTGGGTCCATCATATACATTAGTTAGGTTTCCGAATGTTATATTGAATTGAACTAAGTAATTATTCATGGATACATTAACCCACCTCATCCACACGGAGCCCGGCGGGTAATTAGCGGTGAGAAGCGGATATACATAGTAACCGGGACCATTGCTTGGGGTGGGGTTGTATATCGACATCACTGGAGTCAGCTTAGCTATATTTGATGGGATTGAGGCCATCATGGGCCCAATTAGGTTAACTAGTGAACCGCTGCTCTCGTTTATGGTGGCCACGGAGAATTCTATGGAGTCGCCCGGATTAATGCCCAATGCGGAGAACGGTATCGCTATCTCTATTGAGTCGCCTATGGCCACTGCATTGGGTATTGATGTTACGTAAGTCCATCCTGATGGGCCAGATTCATATATGGCAACATCATTGGAGCCGGGGCCCACGAATATCTCGGCGAGCCTAGTCGCGGCGAAGCCAAGCGGTACTCCAGGCGCGGCGGTGTAATTCGCGTCCGGTATGTTTAGTCCCATTAAGTCACCCATGCCTGGATTTATGGGGGAGAAGTATATGTATATGGTGTACTTCGGGGTTGTCAATGCGTTTGGAGCCACGTAATCGAGCGGGTTGCCATTAACCTTGACGTCTATATATAGATCATTAGCATCAAATGCATAGTATACAGTATTGATGCCGCCGGCCCCCTCCGTCTTATTGAGAACATATTGATATGAACCACTCCAGGCGAAGTTATTGTTTATGGAGTAGGCGCGCTTGCCGTTGATGTAGATAAAGTTATACAAGTAGCCAGTCATTGGAGGAGTAATCGATGTGTTTGTGCCAGCAATGAAGGGCTTAAGCGGGGGATGCCACTGATCCACTAGGAATGGCGTTAGGGGTAGGCCAAGAACCTTGAGGGCGTTTATCATGTCCTGCCTAGCCTCGATCTCGAAGACTATCGCGTTTTGCGAGGTGAGGCTTTGATCATTGGGGTCAAACGTGAAGTATATGTCTGAGCCCTCTGCGCCGTATATCGACATCCAGGCCTCGACGTATCGGCCCTCCAGTGTTGATGTATTCCACGTGCCGAGGAATGGGAAGCCATTGTACTTAGTTATTTGAGTTAAATTAAGCGGCTGAGTCAGGTTGTGTTCCTTCCCGAATTGAAGCACCATTGACCTAACTATCGCTAATTGTTGCCATATTGCATCTTGCGGTGAGTGACCAGCCCATTGGGTGTAGAACGGTGAGACCGTTCCCGCTGGTCCTTGATTATTCCAGGAACCCATGGGTATGCCATTTAGCTTCGCTAGGTCATGATGGGTGGATAAGTATTGCTGCATAGTGGTTGTCTGCACCCATGATGAGTTGCCGGCCAGGGCGGTGTATAGGTCTATTAGGAAGGGTACGCCATCCTCTGGGAAGGGGCTCATGAACATCCAGTTCTCCCCATCCAGCGCCACCGTGACGAGCGTATCGTTGTGGTGAGAGGCGGGTATTGTGTCGTAGATGTGCCTCAAGTAGTTCATGAATTGATTGACCGCGGCCCAGTTCCCCTGGGTTGCCGCTATTTCCCCATAGTTGAATCCCCAGGCATCCGAGAGCGTTCCATCCCTAAATGCAATCACTATCGATGAATTGCCGACTATGACTCTATAGGGCTGATAGAGGTTCTCCATTTCTTGGGGAGTTGGGTTAGGGCCTGTGGGCACCGTTATGTTAGCCTCGGCAAGAGTGGATTCGCTGGTGTATGTCCAATAATACCCGGACTCATTTAGGAGAGGTATCATTGCGCTGGAGATAGCCATCTCGGGGCTCCACATACCCATTGGGTACTGGCCAAATATCGTCTTGTATAGGTCACGACCTATATTTATCTGCGCCAATACATCGCTGGTCCAAGTACCCTTTATCACTGGATTACCGTTTTCCCCGGTCCAGCTTGGGATGAGGAGCAGCGGCGTCAATGGATGATCGAACGGGGTCGTTATTATCTCCACGTTGCCGCCGGTGTTGTTATTATTCATTCTATCCATTTTAAACGCATTCAGTGCTATCCGCGCCTCTATGGGGTAATAACTCGTTATTAGGCGTATATCGCTTATGTTAAATGATGATTGATTGTAAAGAGCGGCTATAGTGGAGTTAGCGTACTGGGAACCTAATTGACCGGTTACTATTGGGTAGCTGATGCTCCATAGGAACCACTCCACTAATGCATTTGTTAATTGCTCATTATTCAATGGAATCCCCTTCTGCTCAAGGCTGAATAATTGAGCATAGGTCCTAGAGGCCGGCGTATTGGCCGAGTAGACCCAGAGCGGCGTGTTGAATGCTAGGTCAAACTCCAGTACCTGCCTCACGGTGGTAGTGTTCCACTCATAGCTGGGCGCGAAAGCCTCTAGGAAGGTGTAGTTATACTCCTTTATTTCCTGGTACAGAGTATTGTTCCACTGGGATTGCGGGATCAATGCGGCCAGTATGTATGTATTGTTGTAATCGCCTGCGGCTATTGCCTCCATTTGGTAAAGCAGGGAACCCGAGAGGGAGTAAGTTACGTGAACCGTGGGGAACATGTGTATTATCAGTGCTTGCTCGGCGTATTCAGCCAAATGAACGGCGGTCCAGGGAAGCAGGTACACATTGCTTCCCACGTATGTATAGAGGGGTTGATGATCGTTGAACACTATGTTCAGGTATATTGGTGGAGCCGGAGCCGTGTAGTTAACTAGTATAGCGAAGTTCTGCCCATAATTATTGTACCAAGTATTGGTGGTGGCATCGTAGTATACCCATTGTATCCATTGGCCTTGCTTGAAGGGTCCAATCACGGCAGAGTAATTGCCCCACAATGGATTATACTGCATAGTCACATTAGTTATATCACTCCAAGGAAGACCAGTCTGAGGACCAGTGGTCAAACCAAAATGAAGAATGAGGGGATCAGGTGCGCGGCCTACTGTTGTGATCAGTATCGATGCATTACCAAGCACCTCGGCATGCGTGTATCCCAAGTTAGGCGGATTCACCTCTAGGTTCCAATTCCAGAATGGGTGATTTTGGTAATTGATCCAAACATTAGTGGTTTCATCGTGAAAGACCCAGGCTATCCATGTTCCATTGCTTATTGGACCTATGGTTGCCGTGAAGTTTTTCCCGTTCCACTTCATCATAGTGTCAAACACCTGCATCCAGTTGCCCTGGGGAGCGGACTCAATGCCCCAATGTAGATCCAGCGAGTCTGTGCTGGATGGTCCTGATAAGTAGATGGTTACGTAGCCGCTCTTGTTGACCGTGAACGATACTTGATATGACTGGGCAGCTACTGTATGTGCCAGTAATAGGGCGGCTATTGCCGCCAGTATTAGGTACGTCAACCTCATGCGCTGAGTTATTTGGTTACTCTTTTATTTTTTATAGGTTTTCTAAGTTATCTGTTTAATACTCACTAAATATGTAATTAAGTAAATTATATATAATATATAATAATGCAAAAAGAAGAATGCATTGCTAGGCTTTTAACCCACCCAAGCTGTAAGCCCTTAGCAGGAATTTCTGGAGCGCCATGAATAAGATAAATATGGGTAGACCCATTAACACCGCGAACGCAGCGAACACATTATAGAGCGTGGTTCTATTAGTGACGGCTAAGTAATACATGCCTAACGTGAGCGTCCAAAGCTTGCCGTTCGTTATGAATGCGCTGGCCAAAACATAATCTGTATATGCTCCTATGAATGAGGTTAACGCAACGAATGCCAGCACGGGGCCACTCATGGGTAGAAGTATCCTCGTGAATGCACTGAATCTACCTAATCCATCTATCATCGCCGCCTCCTCGAATTCCCTCGGTATTGAATCAATGAATATCTTCCCCAAATAAGCGCCGAATATAGAGGAGCCCCCGGAATAAGCGATTATTAGACCATAATACGTGTTGATCAAGTGAAGCTGCGCGAACATCAGGTAAAGGGGAATCACGGTCACGGTGAATGGGAAGAACGTCAATACGTATATCATATAGATCAATGCGCTCTTGCCCGGCATGTTTATCCTGGATAAGGCCACTGCGCCCAGGAACGCCGCGGCGGTGGCTATGAGCATTGATGATACGCCGAGTATAAGGCTGTTCCTGAGCCATAGGAAGAATGGATTCTTGAATAATATATAATAGTACGCGCTCAGTGTTAGAGTGGAGGGCCTCGGTATTAGGCTGCTTATGCTTATCGATGCCAGCGTCGGCACCTCGCTGAATGATGTTATTAATACATAGTATATGGGGAATACCGCAAATAAAACGAACGCTATTAGGATCAGGTGAGAAATCAATAATCTAATGTACTTCATTAATCTATAGGAATTCATTAGGTTATCACCTTCATTATGCCGGATAACCGAAGCATAAGCAATGCGAACGCCGCCAGTATTATAGTATCCACTATGGAGTAGGCAGCAGCGATATTAAACAGGTTATAGCTGAAGGCCTCCTGATAGGCATAGACGACGAATATCTCGGTCGCCGTGCCCGGACCACCGCCCGTCAATAAGTATATTGGGTAAAAGTTGTTCCAGGTAAATATGAAGCTGCTTATCCCGACGAACGATAATGCATTCTTCATTTGAGGCAGAGTAATGCTGGTGAACCTCCTGAACATGGATGCGCCATCAACGTATGCAGTCTCATAGAGTTCCCTCGGTATTCCCTGGAGGGCGGAGGTGAAGACCACGGTGAAGTATGGAAACGATAACCAAAGATTAGTCAGTATTAGGGCGGCCCACGATGTGGGCACATAATTAAACCAAAAAATGGGCTTAATGCCGATTAATCCAAGGAATTTATTCACGATTCCATACTCATAGTTCCACATGCCGGACCACACGAGTATGGTTATGAATGATGGGAATGCCCAGGGAAAAAGCATCAGCGTCATATAGATATTCTTGCCCCATAAATCCCTCTGGTTAAGCACAAGAGCTAATAGAAAGCCAACGGCCATCATGGGGACGAGGCTCCCCACGGTCCAAATAACTGTCTGGAGAAATATATTGCTGAGGGTGCCCGACTTTATTATGGTCACGTAATTCATTAATCCAACCCATGAGTAGTGAAAGAAATGATACAAATTGAAGTTAGTGAACGATATATAGACCGCGTACCCTATTGGGTAGAGAGTTAGGAATAGTATTATGGCAATTACCGGAAGAAGATAAAGAAAACCAATAATTGTTTCTTTTTTAGCCATGACCGCTCAGCCTTACTCTTGATTAGCCAAGCATGCCGCTCTGCTGCATTTGGGAAACCATGTACTGCTCCCAACAATTAGCGGCGCCCTGGGCCGATAAAGTGCCGTTAATGGCAAAGAACTCGGTAACGCATTGATGGAACCCATTCCAGTAGAAGTTCATCTGCGGAATATTGGGGAACGGCTGCGCATGCTCGGCTTGTGCAAGTATGCCATTCATTACGCCATTCATGTATGCCGGCTGAAGCTTGCCGGCGGTTAAATTAGCCACAACTTGGTTATATACGGGTAGGTAAGCGGGTATATCGCCCGCGTACTTCCATAGATTCAACTCCTGAACCGGCCCACTCATGAACTCGATGAATAATATGGCGGCCTTGATTTGCTCCGGAGTAGCGCCGCTGGCCTGTGGACTGCTTATGACCCAACCAGTGGAGCCCAGGAATGGAGCCGCATAAAGCCCCGTCTGGGACACTATAGGCAACGGTGCAGCGCCTAGGTTGGGGCCAAGGGCCTTAACATAGGTGGCGAGATCCCATGGTCCATCGAATATTATGGCGGCCTTGCCCTGGGAGAATAATTGCCCCTCAAGCGTTGGATTCATGTCTGGCGCATTTATGTGAAGGTCATATGTTAAATTATACCAGAACTGCATGGCGTTCGCGGCTGCCGGCGTTGCGTTTACCGCTGGGTAACCAGCTCCATTAAATATGTGGCCGCCGAAGCCTGCCAGCCACGCCGCGAATCTATAGCCGTACTCGGATCCCATTCCATAAGCTATTCCCCAAACGCCGTACGTCTTATTCACTTGCAGCGCCATCTGAATTAATTGGTTCGTGGTGTTCGGCGGAGCAGAGATATACTTCTTATTGTAGAACATTACAATGTAGTTAATATTGTCGGGCAGGCCGTAGAGGGAGCCATTCAGTTCGAAGTTCTTAATGGAGACGGGATTATATTGACTAAGCAATGATTGCGGTATGTAACTTGTGAGGTTGAGGAGCAGACCTCCGGCAAATAATGCGCCAGCATCATTGCTTGTATCCCTATAAACGATGGGTGCCTTACCGGCCTTAGCCGCCGCCGCGAAGTTGCCTGTGCTTATGGCAACGCCGTAAGTCACATCGACCTTTATACATGGGTACTCGGACTCGAACTGTGCTAGGGATGCATTGAACGCCTCATTCTCGCTTGGGCTATAGGTATTCCATACAGTTATTGTGATGGGTCCACTCACGCTTGAGCAGAATGATGCCGAGGATGGAGCGGTAGTCGTGGTGGATGTGGTAGTGGATGTCGCTGGCGGTGGAGATGTAGAGGATGTAGAGGTAGTTGATGGAGGTGGTGTAGTGGATGATGTAGTGGTGGATGGCTTGTAGGTTAGGGCCACCGCCGCCGCGATCACTATTATGATGACGACGGCAATGATGGCCCACATAGTTCTTGAAATACCTCGTGCCATGCTGTTTTCTCTAATTAGCTGTAAATAAGTATTTCTGTGGAACTTTAATACTTAAGGTGATATGCTTTTAAAAGTAGTAAGCTATCTATATTTAATGTAGCAACCTATCTATTAACAATAAGTGAGGCCTATACTAAATATATTTGAATAAGGGCGATTTATTGGGCATGGGAAGGCCATGAATTTACCTACGCTTTACTAGCGCGTAATACATCACTACGAATATCATTATGTTGAAGAATATGAAGCCTATTGCCGAGATGTAGAGTATGATTGGTTCCATCGCTATCAAGCTAACGAGCGGCGTGAGAGTGGAGACGAATGTGGATACCTGAAGCGTGTGAGCCACTTGCACAGCGAAGCTGACTCCGTATAGATTCACTAGCGATTTAGCCGCGCTGAGGGGCGGCACCAAGGCGTATGGCATATGCGCAACTCCATTCAATACCTCGGATGCATCCACTATCGCCAAGGAAATCAATAACAGAAGCGCGGCAATGAGCCGTGATGGTTTCTTGATGGTGATTACTAGCAGAACTAAGTCTCCTAGGCCCAGGGCAGTTATTAGGTATAATAACCAGGCAAGGTTATAGGTAGGTTCATAGACTGGGTAAAAGGCGGTAGGCAAGTATGCCGGCGGCTTGCCGAGCATGGACCACGCCACTGTAGGCGAATATAGGTAAACCTCATAAAGATACCATGCGCCAAATACTACCCACAGTGCCCCGAAGACTATGGCTAACTTGGCTCCTATGATTCTTCCGCTCGAGTAGTATTGATTCGATACAGCGGTTTCCCGCCATGAGTAAACTGCAGCTATTAATGTACTTGTTAGGGATAAAGCGGCGGCAAGCGTTGCCAAGAGGAGCGGGGGATAAGTTGGGTTGCCCAGGGCCTGGCTTAGGTTAACCGATAAATTGAACCCTATTAGGGATGAGCTGCTCTTCGTGATTTGCACGCCTAATGGGTAATTAATCACAGCGAACACCATCCTGAACATGGCAGGTATCACCGTCATGAATGCGGCCGTCACATAACCCACGGCTACATGTTTCATTGGTGGAAGAGAATTAAATGTTCTATAGTAGAAGCCAAGCATGGGGAGGGCAATCACTATGCCGAACACTATTGCTATGCCCCACACTGGCCAGAAGAGGGCGCCGGCCACGTTAGTGAATATGGGGAGGAGACCCGCCAGGAACACGGTTATTATGGTTCCAAAGAGGCCCCCAATCGCATAAATGACTATTAAATATGAACCGATATTGCGAGCCATATTTATGTAATTCTCATTCTTGCTCCTGTAACCCATGTACTCCAGGGTAGGCAGCAACCAAGCGAGGCCGAGCACTGTGTATACTATGGGTATGTGGATGGAGAATGCCCACGCAATTAATGCTACAGCTATGGTTGCTGCATTCATGGCTCACCACCCCTTGCCCTGGGCTTGGTGGCTAGGTACAACATGTACGCCGTTAATCCCGGTATAGCCAATATAACTAGCAGTATAGCTGTCGCAAGGAGCGGCGAAACGCTTATGGTTGGGTTATATATGGCACTAACGGGGACGCCCGTTATCGTGGGCGGATTTCCGCCGAGGTTCTGGACCAGTATGAATGGATTCCTACCCGTCTCCGACGTCACTGCGCCGCCTATGGATGCTAATCCGGCGACTGGACCAAGCGCGTAGCCCAACTTAAACCACCAGGTTGGGGGTTCCCTCCTCAATAGTAGGTATAAGCCGGTTATGGCTGCCCATCCACCTATTGCAGCGCCTAGACCAACCATTAGCACTAGGTAAAAGAAGGGGAGGAAGGCGGGGGGCCTCATGTATGCGGGCCATGTATAGTACCCCCAAAACGCGTGATTAGTGGTTCCGAATGCGAAGAAGCTGAGCAGTGGATCAACCTTGAGCCCGCTCCAGAACATTCCCTCCATTGCGGCCAGCTTTAATGGGTCTCCATTCATCACAAGTTCTCCTTGGTCGTGGCCTAATATGAATCCCTCGATCGCCGTTAGCACGGCTATAGTTGGAATCACTACTCGAAGTATTGATAGATGATGGGGATCCCGGCCATGCATGTACTTATAGATATATATGCTGGCAACTATTGACCAGCTGAGTATCGTGGCTGCCAACATGCCGTGCCAAATGAATACTTGCGCACCCCACCAATACACGTTAAATACTTGGGATGGCGACTCGAATGTGGCAATATAAGTTATTAGGCCCCCTATGTTGACCTGCTTAATAACTAGGCCGGGCGGAGCCATGCTTAGCGAGGACATTACAGCAAGTATATTATACGCGCTGAAGTAGGCTCCAAATGCGGCTAGTGCGCCAATGAGGAGGTGAATGCCCCTATTCAACTTGTTCCACGTGAATTCATAGAATACGATGAATATTACCTCGAAGAGGAATGCATATAGCTCTATGTAGAAAGGCAAAACAAGCGCTGACCCCATTATTGAGACGAAGTTGCTCCATATGGTTACGAGACCAAATTCCACTAGCGTCCCAAAGGCGGCACCTGTTCCTAGGAATATGCCCGCCACCCGTCCAAACATTTTGGCAGTATCAAGCCAACGAGCGTCCTTGCCATAAGCGTAGATTGCCTCCGCCACCACCGCCAGCGTTATGGTGCCTATGAACATTGATGCCAGAAGCAAGTGGACCAGTATGCCCGTCGCCGATACGTACCTAACTAGTAAGGGCGCGTATAGAGTAGCCATGAATTCTGGTAATAATTAGGGATAAATATAAGCATTCTATACGAAAAACGAACAAGAACCACCAAGCAACCCCGGAGCAAGCCGCTTTAGTTAGTTCGATAAACGAACCAATGAAGCAAGACCCACCAGGGGGAAGTCGCTAGGGGGCTCCAAGCAGCTCCTTCTCAATGTTTTTTATTATGCCCAGGACAAGGCGTTTCTGGGAGCCATTAACCATGGTTCGCCCCTCCATGACCCCGCCAATTATGGATAATACCAAGTCCCGCGGTTGCCTAACATTGCTCACGCCCATTCCCAAGCAATAATCCGCGGCGGTCGATAATAAGACCAATAATTCGCCTCGCGTCTCCACATCTATGTGGCTGCTCCTAAGCATTGAAGCCACTCGCCCCAAGATGTATCCATCATCGACGCATCCCCTGGCGAAGCAGGTGAGGAGACCCCTAATTGTTGTTCTACAGGCACTGAATTTTCCCGGCCTCACTATCTCCACGAGACCCCTCTGCGCGAGGGATGAGGTCTTCTTATAAGTGGAGCTTATGGCTAGGCCCGTTATCCTGGATAGCCTATACATAGTGCTGCCCTCGTTGCATATCACTGCATTTAATAGCTTGAGCTCCTCATCATCCAATAAAGGCATTAGCATGGCCCACTTTCTCCTTAATTCCTCTATATTCATCATAACCCATGGATGCGGAGAAGACATATCCCTTACCCACATGCGCGCAATGATGGGAATCCACATCTAACTTATTTTAAAGCGTATTAATATAGCGACGCCTTGTGGATCCAAATGAGGACCTAAACAATAGATCAATTTATACGCATTACAATGCGTCAGGCCCAACATGAAGCGGATACTCATACTTGGAGCCGGCGCAGCGGGACTAATGATAGCGAATAGACTTGCGAGGGAATTAAGAACTGAAATAAGCAGAGAAGAAGTGGAGGTGGCCCTGATGGATAAGAGATTCACGCATACGCTGCAGGCCGGCTTCACCTACTTGCCATTCGGCATATTCAAGCCAAGCGATTTAACGAGGCCAATAAGAAGCCTTGTTAATCCTAGGATTAGATTAATGTTGGGGGATGTGGGCACGGTGGAGGAAATCAATGCCTGTGATAGGGTGGTTAAGACCAAGACCGGGAACATTAACTATGATTACCTCATAATAGCGAGCGGGGCCGAGTATGATTATGGCTTCATAAATGGATTAAGCGGGGCAGGCCTAACCTATTATGATGAGGAAGGCGCGATTGCAATACGCGACGCGTTGAGGGGATTCTCGAGGGGAACAATAGTGACTGTGGCCGTGGAGGCGCTCTATAAGTGCCCCGGTGCCCCCAATAAGTTTAACCTAATGCTGGATTCCTACTTGAGGAACACGCATGGCGGTAGAGCTGATATAAGCATAATCACGCTGTGGCCGACCGATCATGTACATGCACAGCGGAATTACCATAAGGCAGCAATGGAGGAATATGAGGCGCGCGGCATCGACGTTAGGCTTAACTGGATACTAGACTCAATCGATGCAGAGAACAAGACTCTGGTGTCCCTCGATGGGGAGAAGGTGAAGTATGATTTATTGATATATATACCGAAGCATGTAGGCGCATCGCCGGCCAGGGGCTTAAGCAAGGATCCCGATGGATGGCTAAACGTGGATAGGAATACCCTTAACCTAATGATGGAGAGGTTCAGGATCGATGATGTTTATGTGGCTGGTGATGCTGGTCCACCCTGGATAACCAAGGCTGCATCCAATGCACATTACGAGGCGCCCGTAATAGTTGACAATATAATAAGCGATTTAGGTGGCCATGGACATGGGTACAGCTCATACTGGGGCGAGACCATTTGCCCATTTGTCGCCTACGCGCCCAGTTCCATTAACCACCAGGGAAGCGCTTGGATCCCCATTTGGACCTATGATGCGCCAACGCCTGCCTTCAGGGGCATTAATTATGGCTGGATGTTTAACCTAATGTATCTGGACATGTATTGGGACGCATTGGTGAGGGGATTAGTGTGAGCGAGGACTTGCTTAAATTATTAAGCGATGAGAACATTAAGGAAATAACTAAAATCGTGGATAATATAGGGCGGTATGAGTTATCCGGCGATGTCGTGGAACTATTAATGGCGGTGAAGATGATTTCGAGATTATTGAATGATAACATGATACACGATGTAGCCCACGCAGTGGCCGCCGTGTTTAAGATAATTGACGCGCTGGAGGGGAGCCAAGTTCTTGATATCGTGCTTAGGGCATTGCAGGACCCAGAACTTGAGAGAAGCGCTGGCTCCAGCGAGGCCGGCATGTATCAATTATTGAAGAACTTCAATGACCCAAACTTCAGGACTGGGTTAGCCGTGATTGTGGAGTTAATTAAGGCAATTGGGAGATCCGCCTCAGCTTATAAATTAGCCGAACGTGAGTCCACACGATGATGCTGACGTGGGTAAGGCTTAACATAAGCCGGAACTGCATGTCCTCGGTGGTACTGCATGTCCAAGGTAATAGAGGTTAACGGTAAGAAAATAGAGCTGGATTCCGATGGTTATCTAAAGGATCCCTGGAGCTGGAGCGAGGAGGTCGCTAAGATACTTGGGGAGGAGGAGTGCAGGGATCCAGAGACCGGGAAACCCATTATGACGGAGGAGCACTGGAAGGTGGTTAAGTATCTCCGCGAGTACTGGGAAAAGTATGGAACCTGCCCCCCAATACGGATGCTGGTGAAGGGAACGGGGATAAGTCTTCAAAGGATTTACCAGTTATTCCCTAATGGACCGGCAAAGGGCGCATGCAGGGTGGCTGGGGCTCCCAAGCCGACAGGATGCGTATGAGGAATGCGCCCCGCATCATCATTTCAGGCATTCGTGGAAAGAGCGGGAAGACGATATTCACGACGCTATTGATCCGTGACTTGATTAGCCGCGGCGTGAAGGTTAAGCCGTTTAAGGTGGGGCCCGACTTCATTGATCCAATGCATCACGCCGCAGCGTGTGGTTGCTCGAGCAGGAACTTGGATGAGTACTTGATGGGCATGGATGGGGTCAAGTGCAGATTGATGCGTTATTCCGATGGCGATGTATCCATAATTGAGGGGGTGCTGGGGCTCTATGACAGCATGGATGGGGCAACGGATTTTGGGAGCACTGCTAAGATAGCTAGGGAAACGGGGACTCCGGTTATTCTGGTCATGGATGGCGACAGAACGAATAGAGGCCTGGCGGCTGTGTTACGTGGCTTTAGGGGATTTGATGATGGAGTCAACATAGCGGGCGTGGCGGTGACTAACGTGACCAAGAGGCAGATAGATAAGTTAACTAGGCTTTTTGAGGAGGAGGGGATCCCTCTTGTTGGAATTATACCTAGGAGCGAGGAGATAGAAAGCGACTTCAGGTATAGGCACTTGGGTCTCGTGCCGGTGGTGGAGGGGGGTGGAGGGGGAGGCTATGATCATTGGATAGATATTGATGCCGTGCTTAAGATCGCTAGGAGCGCCCCACCGCTTGAGGGTCATTGTAGGGATTATGAGGAGCCGCCTAAAACGGGATTGAGGGTCGGTGTAATAATGGATAAGGCATTTAGCTTCTATTACCCGGAGACCTTTGAGACGATTAACTCCATGGCGAGGGAAGTAGCTATAATAGACTCCATGAGGGATGGAGGCCTCCCCAATATAGATGCACTAATAATTGGAGGGGGCTTTCCTGAGGAGTACGCCAACTTAATAGAGAGGAATCGATCGCTCCTGGCCGATATAAGGAGATTCTCTGAGCTAGGCGGCTTCATTTACGCGGAGTGCGGCGGCTTAATGCTGCTCTCAAGTACTCTGGAGACCCTCAATAATGAGGAGTACGGCATGAGCGGCGTAATAGATGCATATGTCACCATGCTTAGGAGACCTGTGGGGCACGGTTATGTCGAGTCGGTGGCCTTGATGGATACGCCGATGTTTCGGAGAGGAGAGAACGTGAGGGGGCATGAGTTTCATCATTCTAGGCTAATATTGAGGGAGAACGTCGATTTCTACCTAAGAATTATTAGGGGGATTGGGATTAATGGGTATGATGGGATAAGAAAGAGAAACACATTTGCGCAGTATGTTCACGTGCATCCAGAGGGGCTAAATATTGTGAGAAACGCATTGAGCAGTATATGGCTAGAGAAAAGCACTGATTCACCGAGGTCCTCAGGACCTTAATCTCGCTGCATGCCATTATCTATTAATGAGTATCGGCCTTCTCCATAACAAATGAGAGGAGTATTAGCACTATTTTTATTAATATCCTGGGTCTATTTATGGTCATGAAGTGGTGGGAGTTATCCCTTGATGAATTTAAGAACGTCGATAAATCAGTGGCCGTGTTGCCCGTGGGTATAATTGAGGCACATGGACCTCATCTTCCCCTTGGCACCGATGCATTGATGGCTATTTACGTGGCTGAGAAGGCCACTGATTACGCCAATGTACTGATGCTTCCCCCAGTATGGTATGGCAATACATACGTGCTGGATAAATTCATTGGGACAATATCTATTGATCCCCGGGTATTATATGAGCTATATAAATCGATATTCATGGAGGTCGCTCGGAATGAAGTTAAGTACCTTGTGGTGGTTAATGGACATGGGGGCAACGTGGATGCGTTAAGCATGGCTGCTAAGGAAGCGACCCGCAGCGGTGATTTAACCATCGTGCTAGTTAATTGGTGGATTGATTTGGCGAAAGAAGCCAGGAAAGCTGTGCTAGAGACGCCGGAGGGGCATGCAGCTGAGGATGAGACGAGCGAAGTAATGGCTGCATATCCATCGCTTGTGAAGCGGGTTCCCATTGATGGTAAATCAGATGAGTGGGTGGAGACTCGGTTCAGGGTTTATGGGCGGCGAGTATATGATGCCGAGTACCACTTTGCGGTGCAGGGCTACCCATCCAAAGCAAGCCAGGAAAAGGGGAGGAAAATAATGGATGCAGCAGTATCTGAGCTAGTTGCTCTATTAAATGATTTAAAGGCTGGGAAACTACCGATCCAGCGAGTCACGTAAACGCCGAATAGTGATGTGACCACGCAGGACATTGATCGGTGATGAGTGACCTAAATGCTGATTCCCTACATATAATGGACTATTCGTACTCCCGCCACGAATAGCCGCAGCGAGTGCATCTATAAAACCTGGTTGGAGGTTCATCAGCGGCCCTGGTTTGTTGCACCCAGTAATAGGCCTCATCATTGCCGCACTTAGGGCAATAGGCCTTTATCTTTGGCAATGATGCTTCCTGGGCCTCTATCACTATTGGATCATCGTTCGCCTTCTTCTCAATAATCATCCTGTCGACGTGTCGAGTGGATGGATCTATATCCTCCACGTGGCCGCACTTGGGGCACCTATAAACGGTCTTACCATTCATCTTGACCGGCATCATCACGGACTTACATTTTGGGCAAAACTTTAACGGCATGGCTCCCAGCTCGTCTAGTAATATTTATAAACCTTACTAAGTACATGAATTTCGTATATGGTTAATGTTAAGGATGTTCCACCCGATGCATTGATAAGGCGATTAGCTGCGTACCTCAAGGAGAACGTGCAGCAAATGAAGCCCGCCTCTTGGTCGCTCTATGCCAAGAGTGGGGCCAGGAAGGATACTCCGCCTCAAAACATGGATTGGTGGTACATAAGGGCAGCATCGCTGCTCCGCAAAATATACCTAAATGATCCTGTTGGCATTGAGAGGCTTCGAATGGCGTATAGTTACAGGGCGCCTGTTGGCAAGAAGGCGCGAGCCCCAAGAACCAGGAAAAGCGCTGGAGCGCCGATAAGGAACATACTGCATCAATTAGAGCAGGCGGGGCTCGTGACTAAGGTGCCGGGCAAAGGGAGAACCTTGACTCCACAGGGGCGGGGTCTCCTTGATAGGATAGCCACTCAATTAGCGAAGGAACTAGTTAAGACGAGGCCTGAACTGGGGAAGTACATAACGCCGAATCAGACGCAGCAATAATCTCACGTTACTTTCTCGGCGTATAATCCATCATCGGTCTCCTTAATTATGCGGAAGCCAGCCATCCGCATCCTATTAATTATGCCGCGCCTAATGTCTCGTCCCCTATATTTCTCGCCTGGATGCGGCAAGTAGTGATACATCACTCCATTACGCCGCAATACCCTAGAGTACTCCCCATATATATTGGCGGAGAATAATTCACCCGTGTCCCTCTTAAGTGTTGGGGGATCATGAATTATTATATCAAATGCGGAGTTCCTGAATCGCTTAAGGGCTATTAATATATCGGATAGAAGTAAATCGACGCGTGGATCCATGAAGGAGCGGCTATGCTTATTATATCTAGATAATAGTATGACGTTAGGATCCGCCTCCACTGTAATCACGCGGCGAGCACCGTGTGATAGTAAGGCTAAAGTCACGTAACCTAATCCACTGCAGCACTCAAGCACGGTTTTTCCCATTACCTTAATTGGCTTGACCTTACCTTCAGCGTATAGAATCGGATTAATTTCCAACGTGTGCATAACAATCCCATCTATTACTAGGACCGGGGCCCAATCCGGCTTTACTTGACACAACTTGTAGGAGTGGGAGCTGCCTAGGGCAAGCTTCATTCCATTAACATAGATTGGTTTACACTCGGCATCACTGCTCCAATCAATAAATACATCTCCCTGAATTGGGGCCCAATCCAATGAGAGCATTAATGGATTAATATGGTTTGGATAAAAACCTCTCGGGCATCGACTCCATGGAGCCTCATTCCTGGGTAACTCGATAATCAATTTAAGCCTGAACCGTTGAGGTAGATTTAATGCAGTTTAGCAAGGAGGTGCGGGATCCTGTTCATGGCTGGATTCACTTAACTAGGGAGGAGGCTAATCTAATAGATGACAGCATGTACATACAGAGGCTGAGATACGTCGCTCAACTGGGGCTTGTCTACTTGACTTACCCCACGGCTAAGTACACTAGATTCGATCATAGCCTGGGCGTGATGCATTTGGCTCATAGGATGGCCGAGGAAGCTGTGAGGAAAATGAGCACTACAGAACTGCGGCAAGTGAAGGAGGACATGGGGATTCCAGATGATGGGGTCGATCAAGTGCTTCAACACATTAGATTAGCCGCCCTTCACCATGATGTGGGTCACCTCCCTCTGTCCCACACTCTTGAGGGGTTAATGAGCGGCTCGGCTGAGGCATGTGGAGCTAGGATTAATGGGGAGGCGTTTAGGTTGGCGAAGGAGCATGAAGTAACCGGCTACTTAATAACAATGAGGCGTGATTTCCAGAAGCTAATCGAGAATGATGTGGGCGGCATCAACCTGGATACAATGAGGCGACTCGCATTTCCAAAACTAGGCCCTGGGGCCCCGCTTCACGCAATAATATCGAGCAGCCTGGATGCGGATAGGATGGATTACATACTTAGGGATATATATTTCACCGGGGCGGGCGTCGCAACTAATGCCATTGACGTGGAGCGGCTAGTTCAATACGTGTACCTGGATGGCGATGAATTATTATTCGACGAGAAGGCCAAGCCGTTCCTGGAGGGGTTCGCCATAGCCAGGTACAACTCGTATAAGTGGGTGTATTTCCACCATAAGCCCCTCTTCTTCACTAAAATCGCTAGGGATCTATTAATGAAGCTCATGGGCAGCCACCCGTATCCCTGTCTCCTCCTAAGATTCGTTAATGGGGAGTTAGGAAACGATGTGGAGCTGCTTAAGATCACCGATGACTACTTCATTTCGCTGTTGCCGGAATTAGCGGCGGGCGATAAAGCTATTCCGGAGGCCGTGATGCTGGCCACCAGGAGAAGCCCCTATAGGCCACTATGGAAGAGGGATAACGATTACATGGAGGCAATGGGGAATTTATCGATTTGGTTAAATCAGTCGCTGGATAAGCTTAGGAGGCAGGTGGGGAATGGGCTTGAGGAACTCATTGAGCATGAATTAATTTCCAAGATGAAATGCGGCGATGAATGCATAAAGGCCATAATACCCAAATTCGATACATCATTTAAGGCATTGATGAGGAGCAGGTCAGGAACCATCATTAATATATGGGACGCATCGCCGCTTGTGCGTGCCATTGATGAATCATGGCAATCATCGCCCCACATATTCATCTATGTAAACGCTAAGTGCGATTGCCCTGGGGAATCCATAGTTAAGAACCTAACCGATATAGTGAGGGAATTAATGGGGAGGGAGACCCCCAACCTATCTCGCAGTTCCGATGAGCATTAATTGTTCCTGAAGGCACTTATTTTTATAATTGTAACACGTTATTTTGGTTGTTGCATTTGATGATCCTCAAGGCTTAGCTACTCCCTGATTTAGGCTATAAGCGGTGAAGGTATGCAACTTGAATTACCTATCCCACATGCATGGGTGGATTACGGAGCCATAGTACTGCTGCTTATAATGGTTATAGGCTTCGCCGTGGAGATACGGCGTGGAGCGGTTAAGAAGTACGATATTTACCCAGCAATCGGTCCAATCACGAGGGAAGGAACAGGCTCAGCATTCATTAAGGCCGCATTCGAGACCCTCTTCCTGGATGTCTTGGCTGCGGCGCCGCTCTCGGATTGCCATCAAGGCGCCTACTATGAACGTAGAACCAGGGTGAAGAGGGGCGCTCACTTATTGATGTTCTATGGATTCCTATTGCTGCTGGTGGCCACGATAATAGGATTCATAACCGATAAGTGGGTGACTAGCACTATATTCATTCCTGCTTACTATCTTGGGCCGTGGGGCTTCACGTTAATGGCAAGCATTGGAATGTTGGGGGGAATCCTTTGCTTAATTGGCATAATCATCTATGTGCCGACCAGGTATAGGGGGGATAAGCCGGCGACTCGCTTAACTAGCGCTGATTGGTTCCTGGCGTTGTTGACGCTCACCGTGATTACGGGATTCATCCTAGAAGTGGCGGAAATACTGTGGCAACAGTCGCTGGCTGCTGCTTTCTGGATCCACATGATCTTCGTGGCGAGCCTCTTCATT
>JBMFVP010000010.1:0-37388 GCA_049965935.1 Thermocladium sp. | reverse complement strand
GTACTTACCAATATTCGCGGTGAGGCCGAGCTGCTTAGATGAATTCCTAAGGCTCGGCATGATTGAGTTCGCGAAGGTAGAGGAGGGAAGGGGGGTACAGTATATGGGGAGAGAATTAACGTATAGAGGCTGGGAATACTTCATGAATTAATTGCTGAAGTTCATAGAATATTATTGCTTTGAGGCGGGGGCTGTGATGCTTGCACTGGCAGTATTGGTGGAAGACCTAATTCCCTGGATATTAGCGCTAACTCAAGCATTGCGTATTGCATGGCTAATGCCTGGACTTGATTGGGCTTACCAGACCGTAACTCATTCGCCAAGGAATTAACGGCCTTGGGGTCGCCCTGCACTATGGCAGTGCCTTTTATGGTTATGCTGAGGAGCGGAGGCACGGAGGATGCTGATATGGAGAAGGGCACCTCCATAATGTTATCCCTCACGGTCGGGGCATTATTTAACTGGAAATTAACGGCCACATTCATGTTGGGCGCCACGCCGTTAACCTCACCATGAATATAAGTTATCCTTATCTGTATCGCGGGTTGACTCATTTGAGGCATTAGGTGTATTGATTTAAAAACTTGAGCTTAATCATTATTTGCGTGTCCAATTAATGGTAACGCAGTCTGCATGATGCTTAATTGCTTTGGGATAAAATTAAATAAGGGCTGCCCTTATACATTTATCCATGATAAAATATAATCCCCCGGACGACGGCGAGCCTATTAGGGTTGAGAACGGGGTTTGGCGAACTCCAAGTAAACCAATAATATTATTCATCGATGGCGATGGCATTGGACCCGAAATAACTAGGGCAGCCATGAGCGTCATGGATAAGGCGGTCGAGGTTGCGTATAAATCATCCCGACAAATAAAGTGGTTGGAGGCCTATGTTGGGGAGAAGGCTGAGAAAATTGCGGGTAACAGGTTCCCGCAGGAATCCATTGACTTAATACAGAAGTATAGGGTAGTGCTTAAGGGCCCCCTCGAGACTCCTATTGGAGGCGGATTCAGGTCGCTCAACGTCACCATTAGATTGATACTTGATGCCTACGCCAATATAAGGCCCGTGAAGTACATGAAGGGCTTGGAGTCTCCCCTACGGAACCCGGAGAAGGTGGATCTGATAATAGTTAGGGAGAACACTGATGACTTATATAGGGGAATAGAGTGGAGATGGGACAGCCCGGAGGCAGTTAAGTTGAGGGACTTCCTTCGGAGGGAATTAAAGGTGGAGATAGAGGACGATGCCGGGATAGGCATTAAGCCCATAAGCAAGTATAAGACTCAGAGAGTGGCGAGGATGGCCATTAGGTACGCTCTACAGAACAAGAGGAGGAGCGTCACAATAATGCATAAGGGCAATATAATGAAGTACACCGAGGGCGCATTCAGGGAGTGGGCCTACGAGGTTGCACTTAAGGAATTCAGGGATCAAGTGGTCACGGAGGATGAGGTAAGCAAGGGAACCCCACAGGCCGGGAAACTCCTCATCAATGACAGGATAGCGGATAACATGTTCCAACAAATAATAACTAGGACTGAGAGCTACGACGTGATACTGGCGCCGAATCTGGACGGGGACTACATAAGCGACGCCGCCGGGGCATTAATAGGCAACATAGGGGTACTGGGGGGAGCCAATGTGGGGGACACTGGGGGAATGTTCGAGGCAGTCCACGGCACGGCCCCCAAGTACGCTGGAAAGAACGTGGCTAACCCCACAGGAATAATTAGGGGCGGCGAATTAATGCTTAGATTCATGGGCTGGACCGAGGCCGCGGACCTCATTGATAAGGCAATAAACGAGGCCGTGAATCAAAAGAAGGTGACGCAAGACCTGGCCAGATTCATGAATGTGACACCCCTAGGAACAAAGGAATTCGCCAAGGCACTAACGGAAATAATGGAAACCCTATAAACCAAAACCACTCATTAGTTCCACAATATCTTTATTCCAGTAATATAATTTTAATATATAATTTTAATCGAATAGCCTTGCAGATTTAAAATTGGCTTCAAATTAAGAGATGGGTTTCATTAACATCAATGACTTTTAATGGAACCTCATTAATTTGCGCCTAGAATTACCAAGAATTACCACCGTGAGTATCATTAATTGAGCCCATTTTAATCAAAATCTATTCCCTGTTTAGTTTTATGGCGATGGGTTAGTGTAATTAATTAGTACAACACCCCAATTAGCGTAATCAACGGTAGCCGTGCTGCCTCCTACGCCGAAAACATAACTGCCAGGGGAGGGCGGCGTAAAGTAACTATTCAGTGAGAGCTGGGCCGAGGCTATTTGACCCGTGTTTAAATCAATCGCTGATGCGTATAGAGTATTGGTTTTGCCAACATAAGTAACCGTAATGCAGATATAATCACCAGGATGAGGAGCAAAGTAACCACTGCCATACCCATCCCAACCAGCATAAGGAGAACCAAGATTAGGAGATGGATAAGGAGCCACATTAATATAAATATAAGGAAATATCAACGCATAATTAACTATCCATATGTTAAATTGACCGGCCGAATTTTTAGTGCTATATCCAGTTTGCCAGAATGTATTCCACTGAACCATTATATACTGTGATCCAGCAAATGGATTTGCATATGGCAGTATTATATCGCCTTGAACTGGCGAAAAGTTAGTAATACCATTTGGCCCATTGTTGAAATCGGATGCAGCATATGGTATACTATAATTATAAGGAGAGGCAACTCTCCATTTCCATGGATTAATGAATAGATAGATATCGAAACCGTCGCCGGGCGGCGAGGAACCGCCACTATATGTTCCTATTAACTTGATTGTGACGTTACCGCCATTGTACTGCTCGCTCCAAAACATGGTTCCAGCAGCCAACCTAACTTGATTATTGACATTGCCGTTACCATTATTGATACTGATTGGTACTAGTTCCAGTATTGGTTGGTTTATACTACTTACTGTCCAATATATTCCCTGATTCTTTATTATTAATATTGGCCAATTATTTGTAGGATTACCTTGGTAATCGCCTTGATATATGTGTGGTACATAGAACTGCGTTACTCCATTTAATAGGTTCATTACGTTGGCGGTCACGGGCAGTATTGTTTCGTTGATGGAGCCGCTCTGGGAATTATAGGCGTAACTACCCAGCAACACTATTCTTTGAGTAATTTGACTATTGAACGTTAGGCTCTCATTTAAGGTATATGAACCACTCGATAAAGTTACATTAATCACCTTTTTATTACTTGAGTATGTTGACCCCTTTAGGTATGAGGTATTGTTCTCTGCATAGAATAATCCGCTCATCACGTTGCTTGTTGAGTTAGGTAATTTGATCTGGAGTTGGCCGGGGCTGGTTACAGTTATGTTGCCGAGGAACGCGTTGAGGAGGTAACCATTGCTTGTTTCAAGCGTGTACGCATATAGTACTCTGGTTATTGAGGAGCCGCTCTGGGTCAGGCTTCCCAGGCAATTTATGTTGAATGGGTAAATATTGAGGAGACGAAGCAGCATTATGAATGTGGTCGATGAATTAATGACTCTACAGGCCGTGGATACGTCTAGGGTAACTATGTTTTTGCCTGGCTTCAAATTGTTTAGGTTAAGTACGCCGGAGATCGTGAGGGGGGACCCGGTGGCCGTGGTTGAGCCCGTTAATGGTTGGATTGGATAATGTTCTCCATTTATAACTACGCTGGTTACCGTCGCGCTGATTGGCGCTGAATTAATTGGGCCATTGGGGAAGCCGGCTATTGAGTAGCCTAGGTAGGCGTTTCCATTAACTACTTCCTCCCTGGGGTATTGGGTGACTGTAACTGTGCAATTAGGCGCCTTCGAGATTTGGATTGATGCAGTGGCTCCATTGCTTGAGACCACCGTTACCTGTACATACTTGTACTTGCCGCTGGTTGGCTTTATGTTTATCGCCCATTCACCATCCCTAAGCCTATTTAGGGAGTAGGAGCAGGTTAATGGACCCATTAATTCCGTTGAGTTAACCCAATTACAGAGCACTAATTGGGGCTGGTAGGGGAATTCATAGGAAATGGCAGTTGAATTAATCACGCTTAGGAGCGGGACGCCCATCACTGTGGTTGCTGAGCGATTTATTGGCGACCGCGTGGCGACTAGGTATATCAGCATTGCAGCTAGCGCTATTATCACTATGGCCATTATGAGAGTGCCTTGGCCCCTCATTGAATCACCAGGTAAGCCGTCACCTCGACCGTAGCCACTTGAGTCCCCAGCACCGACTCGCCCACAGTGAATGTGATGGGCACTAGGGAGGAAGTGGTGGGGGAGGGGGCAGTTATCGTTATTGTTTTCGTCATTATCATTGACGAGCCTGGGCCCAATAGTTCACTGATGATGAGCGGGACGTTAGTGGGGTTATTATTGTTGACTTGGTATGATAGGGATAGGGCGACCCAATTATTGGCGATGGGGAGGTAAGCCGAGTAATTATTCGTGACGTAGATTGCGACCAGGAACTCCACGGTGCTTCCCGGCTTCGTGTAGTTAATCATTGGCTGAACGCTTAATTGAACTGCTGGAGCCTCGACCGCTATCGGAATAGTGTTTAGGGGCGTCCCAATGAGGAGTAAGCCACCACTTGTTAGGTGAATGCCCGTTAAATTCAATTCACCATTAACGGCTTTCGGCACGCATGTAATGGGGTATTGATTGATAATGTACAAGGCGCAGACGGCGGTTGCTGGCGCCGGCCAGAGAATTACATAGCCTGTCCCACTGGATGGATTGCCTCCAATGCTGATGGGAGTAGGGAGGCGAGGCGCTGGAGCATTAGTGGTTAGGGATTGCTTCTGCACTATGGCCAACATTAGCGCAACCACTAATATAGCCACTATAAGCATGATGGCGCCGGCCAGCAAGTCGCCCAAGCCCTTATTGTAGTGGGTACTGCGCCTCACTTCCAGTCACCGTGTATATGGAGACCACGCTGGGAACCGGGATTGTGGCACTGGATGTCACATTATCAACATAGGCACTGGACTTGGATACCTTACCGTAGACCAACTTCACTATTTGCCCCACCTTCACCTGCGTTCTAGGTATAATTAATTGAGCCAGCACCGCATTGGTTGTTTGATTAATGATATAGGCGGAGCCTAATTGGCAGGAATAAGGCCCAGCATCATATACATAAATGATCATGCCCGACACCGAGGAGCCACTGACATTATACACAGCCAACGGAATAGAAACACTACACTGATACTGTGGACTACTAACCGAGAGAAGCCTATTAGCATAACCCAAAACAAAGAGACCCAGAACAGCCGCTATCAACACCAACATGACTGCCCCAATAATCTCACTAACACCAAGATGCATAAAAATAAAGACCCAATTCAAAATATAAATATTTTTAGGTATTTTTAGGAGGCAGTCGTGGTGTACTCCGCGCTAACGCCATTATTACTAATTAATTGAATAGTATAGGACTGACCCGAAGAAAAACCCTTACTGCAAGTAAATGAGACAGTACCCACCGCACCCGAAGAACTAACAATAGTTGAAGGGAGACTGGCGGGGGAAGAAGGAGCGCCGTTACCTGTGCCTCCAACTGCCGCTGAGCACACTACTCGCCCGGTTTGTGGATCTAAGACGTTTGCTTGCACAATGGTTACCGGCACATTGCCCGTGTTCTCAACATAAGCCGTAACCGCACCAGTGCTTGAGGTGATGCTTGCTCCTGTTACTATGAATTGTTGTACTGTGTTTATTTGTGGTACTTTGCTTGCTGTTCCGGTGAGGTAGCCCGTGAACCATAGGTAGAGGAGCACGGCCGCCACCACGGTTATCACTATCAGTAGGACGGCGCCAACTATGGCCTCAATGCCGCGCCTCTGAATAGATTTTCCACTACTCATGAAACACGCCCTCAAGCCCCTCTTTATAAATATTACTTTCAATAATTATGAATTTCATGATTGGATGAGGAGTGCCGCCCATTTTTATATATGCGTTACCACTAAGTGGACACGCAATTATTATTCCATTGCTAATTAACAGACGCCAAAAGGCTGTGGAGAATATTCCCCTTTTTCCGTTAAATGGGCATGAATAATTGTGATAGGAGTGGGGCTGTTTCATATATGGTTAGGGAGATGAGAATTAGCGCTGCTGAGTGGGTTAATCCGCTCCAGGGGTCCCCATTAATTAATTTGCCAATTATGGCTCCGGCGAATATGGAGATTATGATGCTGGAGAATTGTATTATTGATAACGCTGTTGGCACGTTTAATCCAAGGCCCTGTGTTCCAATGCCTTGGGCGAATGGGGATGATGATGCCTTTATGCTTTGCAGTTGGGGGATGAAGCCGACCACGACTATTGAGGCGACGAGGGAGAAAATTAGAATCATGACGTAAACTATGGCCACGTACTGCCCCAGGTGGCTCCTCTTCTGGTTCTCATACTCCCTGAGCTGTAGGAGAGATCTATAGAGGGCATCGAGCGACGTCTCCGCGCCGGCTCCATGCTCATACGCCGCTATGATTAGCTTTATGGCCGATAATAATTTCCTGGACCCGCTGTTGGCCGCGGAGGCAAGCATTGCAGTTGATAAGTTGCCGATGGTCTCGTATCGCCTCAATGCATTCCTAAATAATGAATTCATTGGGGATAAGTTGCTCTCTGCAACTAGCCTGGCGGCGTCAGCCATAGTAAGCCCAGTGGCGAATGCGCTTTGGAAGCTCTTCACCATTTCCGGGATGTGGGCCTCAAGCCTATTTATGTAAATGCTTCTCCTGAGCCGTGGGTAACCCTCCAGGAGGAGGGCCATGGATAAAAGCAGCGAGAATAATCCCACGTATAGGGGGTTTGATGGGGTGCCGATGGTCACTAATCGCCCTATCTCTATCTGGGTCGGCGTTTCTGTTGAGAATGAGAGAGCAATGAATGCTGATGCAGTTAGGGCTGCGGCGGCGATGTGCAGCAATTTGCTCATGTGATCACGGCTTAAGCCCCATTAATAAAGGGATCGCTCAATCCCTTCAGAGTCTATGCTAATTATTATAATTATGTTTTTATATTTATGCTTAGACAAGCAAAAGCGTAATGAAGGTAGGCAGCGCGTATGAAGATACTTACCCCATAGAGGAGGGAACCACATATATAGGGATAATTAGGGATCCGGACGGCATCATGAGGTACGACGTTCTTGAGCCGGCATTATCTCCGGATGAAGAGAAACTGCTCGCTAGGGCTAAGGAGTACGTGCTTGAATCGAAGTTGGAGGACTCTGAGAAGGCATTCATGCAGTTCCTAACCCGGGCACGGGCTGGGCAGGACACCATAAAGAAGCTTCTCTACTTCTTTAGGAGGGATATGAAGGGGTATGGCAAGATAGATCCAATAATGAGGGACCCCTATGTCGAGGACATTCATGTTAATGGGAGGGACGGGAGGGTATTCATATGGCACATTAGGTATGAGGGCATGAGAACCAATGTTGTGCTGACCGAGGATGAAGTGAATTCCCTAATAGCCAGGATATCCAACATAGTTAAGAGGCAAGTGAATACTGCTAATCCAATACTTGAGGGATTATTGCCCGAGGGGGCTAGGGTGGAGGTGGTGTTGAGGGAGGTTGCCGCAAATGGCAATGCATTCACGATAAGGAAATTCAGGGGCGTTCCATACACTGCGATTGATTTGATCAGCCTGGAGACAAGCGATCCCGATGTCTTGGCTTACCTATGGATGACGCTGGATAAGGAGCATAACATAGTTATAGTTGGACCAACGGGGGCCGGAAAAACCACGCTTTTAAATGCGCTCCTATTCCTACTAAGGCCTGACGCAAGGATAATAACTATAGAGGACACGCGTGAATTAAGGCTACTCCATGAGCAGTGGTTGCCGCTCCTAGTAAGGCCCGGCCACAGCGAGGAGCAGGAGGAGGTGGGTATGATGGAGCTACTTAAGGTAGCCATGAGAATGAGGCCCGATTACTTAATAGTGGGCGAGGTTAGGGGGGAGGAGGCTTACGTGCTCTTCCAAGCACTTGCGAGCGGGCATCATGGATTAACCACCATTCATGCAGATAATGCAGATGGAGCGGTGAAGAGGTTGGTAACCAAGCCCATGGACGTGCCCACGGCGTTGCTCAGCATGGCCCACGTCTATGTCTCCGTAAAGAGGGTTAGAAGCAGGACCGGCGTAGTGAGGCGGGTGTGGGAGGTTAAGGAGTTCCTAGACTACACCGATAGACCAGTCTTTGTAGATGTATTGACAAGCAATGGAGTGAACCTAGAGAGGAGCAGTATTGTGGCTAAGGATGAGTTAGATGAATTGAAGCGGCGAAGCGATTTATTGCGGGAGGCGGCGAAGCATGGGCTCAGTGATTATAAGTCGGTTTTTCACATAGTTAAGAATTATTACCTTAACCCGGAGGCCACGCTGAGGATTGTGGAGGCTGGTGGATTGCCGTGAAGGACCCACTCATTAACATAATTGAGAGGAACCACGCCAGGACCGGCTACGCGTACGATAAGTGGGGTCTCTCGGTTTTCGCTAGCGTAATGGAGCTGGCGACCGCCATTGGCGCAGTGCTTATCCTAATTGGATTAGTGCTGGATGAGGGGTTAATCTCATTCGTGGGGGAATCAGTGCTACTGGTTTCATTGCTTGCATTGGGATTAGCGGCGATTTACCCGATTTACCTCGTGTCGGTGAGGAGGAGTCACTTCGATAATAGGTTCGTGTACACTCTTCTACAATTATCGCCGCTCTTATCCGCGGGGCTCTCAATAAGTGAAGCAGTTAGGCATGCTTATGAGGTGGAGGACGACGCAGTAATAAAGAGGGAGCTGGAGTTAATAATTAAGGACATGAGCAATGGAATAGATCCCGTGACCGCCCTCAAGCGAAGCGTGGAGAGAGTTCCCTCCCATGCGTATAGGGACTCCATGAATATATTAATAGAGGGAAGCATGTTAACCTCAAGAATAGGCGAACTCCTCCTGGAGAGAAGCAACTCCATGCTGGCCGATAAACTGACCAAGCTGAATAGGGTTGCCAGTGATTTAGGCATACTTTTTGAGGTTTATACGTTGGCAGTCATGCTGTTCCCCCTGCTGTTAATTGTGATATCAATGTCGTTCTCTATACTGGGCAACATAGCAATCGGCCCAGTGCCGATAAATACCGCGGGTCTACTCTTCTTGATGACAATATTCTATGTACCCTTAGCCAGTGCAGTGTTCTATGTGATATTTGACATGTATGAATCCACGTTATGAGGCTAGCTCCTCTTATAACAGCGAGGACTGGGATGCCCATGGTATTGCCTTCGCCAATGGCTTTATCTCCTTAGCTTTTAGCATAAAATGCATTCATGGATTGGGTTATAAGGCCTTCAAGTTAATATTACCACATGGAGCAGCTTAGAAACGTGGTTAAGTGCAGCGATTTATTGTTGTTTCCCCGGGTCTGTATCTCACGACTATATGTAGAGCTTGGGAGGGATTGCACCATTTTAGAGGGCAGTATAGACGGTGCTTCTATTGCCGCTTCTCGAGAGGGAGGACTTAGAGGCAAGGCCCTTCTCAATTAATTGCTTAAGGGCTGCCCTAACAGTCCTGGGCGGCATGGCTATTTTCTCGGCTATCTCGCTTGGCGTGAGGGGGCCCTCATACTCTAGAACCTTATAGACAAGCTTAGCGCTTGGAGTTAAATCCACGGTTAGCCTAAGCTTCTTCCTGTACCTCATCAATGCATTGCTGAACCTAATCAATAGGAGGGGCTCCCCCCTCACCACCTCTATTGACTTAGAGGAAACGGGTCGCCGCGCTGAGCCGTCTATGACTACCTCTATCCTATGGGGCGATGATAAATCGCTTAACACTAGTTTTGATGTGAGGGGGACAACTATTGGGACGCGATTAATGTTAACGCTATTGACAGGCACCACCTCCACTGCCTCTATCCTAGAGTGAAGCAAGACGCCTCCCGCGCTTAAGGCGTAAGCAGTGGAGCCCGTGGGGGTTGAGAGTATAATGCCATCGGCTGTATCGCTCCATGCATACTCATCATCTATGTAGAGGGAGTAATCCATTACTGTTGCGCTCCTGGCTGGAAATATTGCCACCTCATTAATTGCTTGGGGTAGATCGATGCCACGCACCATTAATCTATGCAGCGGCTCCACGCTGTATTCACCCCGAGTGACTCTGGCTATTGCATCCCTTAATTCCCAGGAATCAATGCTGCTCAGGTAACCGTTGCGTCCGGCAGTGAATATCGGTAAGTCAATGCCCTCCAGTCTATGTATTGCCCTAATAATGAATCTATCGTTGCCAACTATGCCTATGGCATCGAATCTCCGTATCTCGCTTCTAGATGGAATAGAATCAATGTCCACAACCCTCGCCGCTGCATCTAGCTTGAGTCTCTCATTACTTATTATCAGGATCACGGTGATAATCCTATTGATGCATTTTTAACCTTATAGCTGGTTCTCTCCTTACGCGGGAAAATTCTAGATATTAATGCTTTCTCCAGCTCCCTGAGGAGCGGGGCTTTTTATTTATCATAGGCTTGCCGCACCATTGTGCTGGATAATTTATTACCGTAGCCATCCTTTATTATTGGAACTATTAGAACCGTTAATGGAGGCAGGCCCCTGGAGACCCTTAACTCATTTATCTCAAGCGACCTAGAGTAGGTCTCTATGCTAACCACTATAGCGTCAAGCTCTGGATCGCTTATTGCTGGGCCATATGGATCATCAATTACCCTCAACTCGAATCTGCTTCTCCTGAGCCCTAATTCCCTAGTTAATAGTATCTCCAAATTCCTTAGCCTCTCCTCTATGCTCCTAACCTTATACTGCTTATACTTCTGGGCAAAGGTGTCGCTGGTCACCCCTATCAATACCTTGTCTCCATGCTTCATTGCCTCGAAGAGGAGGACTATATGCCCACTATGCAGCGAGTCGAATGTGCCTCCCAGGGCGACCTTGGAGAACCGCATTGATGTATGTATTCATATCCACTTAAAAACCTTCCCATGAAGACTCCCCGTGAGAACTGCGTCTAGCTTGGATGAATTGATTGGGATGCGCGTCTATATAACGGACACGCCCGGCAGCGGTGGATCAATAAGAGCGGCGCCCGAGGACTTTCAGGTAAGGGAGGTATTGATTGATGGCTCCATCTTGCCCGATCAACGCCCAGCTCCTAGACCCGGCCAATGGACTTGGGGCATAGTTAGGAAGCGAGGCATAGATACATTCACCATGGTGGACAGATTATCACAGAGACTAAAGGTACCTTTAAGCAGGATAAGCTATGCTGGTTTGAAGGATGCCAAGGCAATTACTGTTCAAGCAGTATCAATCCTCGGCGTGAGGCCCCAGGACTTGCTGGGCTTGAGGGATGAGGACTTCGAGGTATTGGATGCATTCACAATGGATGAACCATGCACCTCAAAGTCGATATACGGCAATAGATTCGATATAGTGATTAGGGGAGGGAACGAGGATATTGAGGAGACCCTGGAGGAGATTCGGGAAAGAGGTCTTCCCAATTTCTTTGGGTATCAGAGGTTCGGGACGAGGAGACCCAATACCCATATTGTTGGAAAGAAGATCATTGAAGAGAAATTCGAAGAGGCTATTGCCGAGATAGCTGGATCACCTAGACACGAGGAGCCAGAAGTAGCTAGGGAAGCAAGAGAGTTATTTGATTCGGGAAGGCTGCGGGAAGCCATGGATTTATACCCGGCGGGCTATAGGGCGGAGCGATTAGTGACAAGTTACTTATTGAGTCATCCAGGTGATTTCGTTGGTGCATTGCGACAACTGCCTCTTGAATTGCTGCGGCTATATGTTGAGTCCTATCAGTCCTACCTATTCAATAAATCGCTCAGCGAGAGAATAGGGAGGGGTCTACCCATTAATTCTGCCATTGAGGGAGACAGTGTTTTGCTGCTTGATGAGAAGGGCCTACCAACAATCCATAGAATGGTGGTCACGGGGGCAGTTAAGGATAGAATTAATTCGTTAATAGCAAGCGGCAAGGTAGCTGTCGCCGGCGCATTAATTGGATATAAGACTAATGAGGCCACGTTAAGGGGGTGGGAAAAAGATATTCTACGGGAGGAGGGGGTGGGGCCTAGATCCTTCAGGTTAAAGGCGATTCCAGAGGCCTCGGCAAGTGGGGGATGGAGGGTCCTCGACGCATCGCCTAGAATTGATAGTATAGAATTTAAACCACTTAGACTTAGCTTCCTCCTGCGGCGTGGAATGTATGCGACAATATTGATTAGGGAATTAATAAAGCCAGACAATCCAATTAATTGTGGCTGTTAATTGAATTCTTTATGATTGGGATTAAGGATTTGTAGCTTGATTGCTTTCCAATAATCCCCAAACTTCTTATTGGGTCTCTTTGGGATGAGGGAGCAAGGACTATTCTCCATTATTCAACGAGGAACAACGTAGCTGGCATTGCCCTTCAAGCCCTAAGGAAAGAAACAAAAATACAAGTCCCTCATTCTTTTAATGCTGAAGAGGAATTGATAAAACAAGCAATACGCCTCGCCCTCCAAGGCGGGTCAGATGCGGAGCACGTTAACTGTCTAGCCCTCACGGTGCGTCTCTGCTCCGTGATGTGGATTTACTGCTTCCTTGCAGCCGTTCCATGTAGTGATCCAGCAGGGTCCCCCAGGGGGTTCCTCTAGTTCGGGATACGATACAATAATGGTCAGGGCTAAATTTTACATAAAAATATTTCTATGAGGCTATCCCCTTCACGGAAGGAGGATACCGCTTCCCCTAAACCCCAAAAAGTTAAAACTTAGATGAAGGAAATGCTTGGTGTGAGGATAACGTTTGCGGGGAGGAGGGCGATTTATGAGGAATTGCTAGAATTAACTAGCGATACCATTGTTAGCATTGGGTATATTGATGATCCAAATGATTGCAAGTGTGGCGATTTAATGCTTCTCGACTATTATATTGATTCGAATTGCAAGGCATATAGAATCGATAATGATGTTATAGGAAAGCTGGCTAGACTCATGGTTGGCGAGGCAAATGACTTAATGGTGGGGGCAGACGCCGGAAGTAAGAGGTTTGGCATAGTGCTTATGAGCGGAAATGAATTGCTTATGCATGCTACGCTGACTCCGAGGAGGGCGGTCTCCATTCTTAAGGAGCTTAGGGGAGCATTAGCAATAGGCAATAATGCATTGGGGAGGAGCTTTGTTAGGGATATAAATGCATGTAGAGTCTTTGACTCGGTTACTCTAGTCAATGAGGCGGAAGCTGCTGTAAAGAGGGATTGGCTTAGGGATAGGTATCCATCTCTTGAGTCCGATGAATTGGATGCCGTTGCCATAGCCTTATCAAGCATTGGCGGCATTGATGCGTGCCGTAGGCAAAAAATTAAAATTACCTAATAAAAGGCTTTGATTAGATGTCTCAACAATCAACAGAAAGCGGAGTAGACCTTGCCATAGCTGGCGAGAAAGTCAATAAATTACTTAGTAGGCGAGAGCTGGTCATCAATGTTCAACACATGGGCGGCTCCACTCCCACCAGGTTACAGGTGCGGGAGAGAGTGGCCTCAATGCTGGGAGTCAAGCCAAGCCAGGTATATGTGGTGGAGATCAGAACTAGCTATGGCCTTGGCAAGTCAATTGCTAGGGTTCATGTCTATAATGATGATAAAATGGGCGAGGCAATTGAGCCTCTCTACATCAAGTTAAGGAATATGCCGCCAGAGGAGGCGAAAAAGATCCGCGATGCAATTAAGGCTAAGAAACCCAAGAAAGGCGCGAAGAAGGGTGGATCCAAATGACTGACGTGAAGGCTAGGGCACATCTCTGGTATACAATCGATATGGAGAATGGGGTCTTCAAGTTCAATAGGAGGTACTGTCCTAGATGTGGCTCCATCATGGCATTCCACAAGGAACCAAGCCCAAGGTGGCACTGCGGCAAGTGTAATTACACAATATTCGAGACAGGTTCACGGGGAGGAACTGGGGGAGGCAAAGGAAGACGCCACGGCGCTTCCCAGTGATAGTAATAGGCATTGAATCAACCGCGCACACCCTAGGCATAGGGGCAGTAAATGAGGAGGGCGAGATTCTGCTGAATGAGTGGAGCACATATATTCCGCCAAGTGGGGTCGGCATTCATCCTCGAGAGGCGGCTGAGCATCATGTGCGAGTCGCGCCGGAATTGCTTAGGAAAGTATTTACCGTCATTGATGCTGGGAAAATTGGGGGAGTGGCGTTCTCCCAGGGACCGGGGCTTGGGCCCGCGCTTAGGGTTGGTGCAACTATCGCTAGGACGCTGGCGCTGAGGCTTGGGAAGCCGCTGGTGCCTGTTCATCATGGAGTGGCGCATATAGAGATAGCTCGGTTAGCCACGGGGGCAAGGGATCCCCTAATTTTATTAGTATCAGGGGGGCACACAATGGTGCTAGCGCACTCCGGGGATAGGTATAGGGTATTTGGTGAAACCCTTGACGTGGCCGTGGGCAACTGCATAGATATGTTCGCGAGGGAGGCTGGATTCGGGTTCCCAGGCGTCCCCAGAGTGGAGGAGTGCGCGGCAAGGGGATCACGATACATTGAGTTGCCCTATAATGTCGTGGGTCAGGACGTGTACTTCGCCGGCATATATACCAGGGCACTCGATTTATTGAAGAGAGGGGAAAATGTGGGTGATGTATGCCTCAGCTTCATTGAGACGATTTACTATATGTTGGCGGAGGTCGTGGAGCGTGGAATAGCATTGACTGGCAAGAAGGAAATCGTATTGGCAGGCGGAGTTGCTAGGAGTAAGCGGTTAATCGAAATAATGAATCATGTGGCAAACGAATTCGATTCAAGGCTCCTAGTTGTGCCTCATCAATTAGCTGGCGATAATGGCGCAATGATTGCGTGGACCGGATTATTAGCACTGAAGAGTGGTTTACAAATAAGTGTGGAGGAAAGCATAGTGAAGCAGCGGTGGAGAATAGATGAGGTGTCGACTCCATGGTTTAATAACTCCAAGTTACTCATTACCAATAAGGCAAAGAATGGTCACGAGCCCTAGAGACTCATCTAGATTAATAAGGAAAAAATAAAAGGAGAGGCGGGCTTAGGTTGTTTAATGAATAATAAGTTAGTTATAGCGGTAATAGCCGTAGTCCTAGTGGCTGCGGCAATAATCTTGGTGGTAACGATTAAACCTAAGACTAAGGCACCCGTGCCCCCCACAGTTACGACTCAACCAATTAATACGACAACGACTCAAGTTAATGCTTCTCAGATCCTGTTGACAGAGTTCAGGTATGGAGTATCGGATTGGCTTCAATGGACCTGCATATATAGTAATTACTCTGCCACGGATGCCCTCTCCGCCATTAATGAGTCATACGTGATTAACCTATATTACAATGTTGAGTATGAGAATACCAGGAATATAACCTATGAATTAATCTATCCGGGATTGATTCATGAATACCTGACCAGCAAGTACCCAAGCTGCAGCTCAATGCTTAGCTTAAATAAGTCCCTAAGCATAGTTAGCGGCGCATTAAGTTACATCAATGAAACCGCCTCAATTATGGGAATACCGAGCAATCAATTGGGGACCCCCCTCTTCCTGATATTCAATAATGCCACAGGCAAGTTCGCGTACGTGATAGGCGCTACGCCCAACGCATTGAATACAACGCTTGAGGTTATTCATGGCGGTGGATCCAATGCAAGCAACTCACAATTAGCATTTCTCAGAAGCATAATTAAGTCACGTTACTCGCTGTTCTTCTCTAGGGGAAGCAATACTACCGTTATAGAGATGCTGGATCCAGTATGCCCCTTCTGTGCAGTGTTCTATTATCAATATGGCGGAAAAATGAGTTCCCTGCCCGTGAACCTGCTTTTCCTATATTTCCCAACGCATGTGATGGATTATTATTATAGTGCGCTTCAAGCAAGATAAGTAGTCATTATTATCATTCGCGAAACGTATTTATTTAAGGGCAAGCCTTAGAATACATGCGGCAGGGGCTTGGCGCTCTTGTGCTCATGATCCTGGTCGGTTACTTATTGATAATGGTGAGCGCTGCCCCAAGTGACTGGGAATCCATGATGCTATTCACCATCTTTTTCCTGGGAACACAGATACCGGCCATATTATTATCGTCGAGGATCGGCAATAGGGATGTCCTGGCAATATCGATGGCTATGGCAGCCATCGGTGCCTACCTTAGACAAGTTAATCCATACCTTAACTCGGCCATAATTGGAGCAGCAATGGGCATATACTTCACATCAATGGTCTCCGTGGTTGGTTTAGCACTGGGCGTTATGGGTAAGACCAGGCACGTGATACCATCCTACGTATTTCTACTAGCCGCCGGGCTCTTCGTTAGTTCCCTAGCATCTAATTGGGGGGATGGGTATGGATACATGATGGCGGGCGGGTTATTAATTGCCGGCTTAGTAATATCGCTCTCACCAAATATAATAAAGGTGCATAATATTCACTTAAGGCAGGTAGTAAATAATCGGGACTTGCTCTTGGTCTCCATAATAATGGCAGTGTCATGGGCATACCTAATGCAATTAGTGCCTAAGCTTCATGGAATCAATGCGGTGCTGATGTTACCCATGATACCGGCAGTGATGCTTACCAAATATCTAATCAAATTATTTGGAATTAGGCGAGTAATGGCTATATCATTTATTGGACTTGGAGCCGCCGGCATATATGCCTCCTTTAATCTAGGAGCCACAAGCATTGTGGGGGTTTTCGCTGTCATGGCTTACATGTCGATACTAGTCATGTTAAGCACATTAATAAGCCCAATGCTGTTCACGACATCTCTAGCATACATATACGAGATCTCAATACCCATCTCAATATTAATGGAATACGCTATGATAAGCATAATAGGAATGATTGGGGCCGCAGGAATGAGCTGCATAGCTGCCCTTGTAGTGCTCAGAATGAAAGAACCATCCAAGATATTCGAGGAAAAAATCATCTAACCGACCTCCTCACCCATCAAGGCGAGGAACCTCTGAGGGTCTGGTTACTTTTGTGGTTACCGCTCAGATGAGGGATACCCTAGCGTGTGGGCATAGAACCCTCGCCACTCATGGTGGGGAACCCTCAGATCCAAACCAGGAAGACAACAGTAACTGATTTATAATTTAAAAATTGAAAAATAATTTAATTTTAATTGAACCCATTAAATAATTATATGAGAACACTCATTATGACAAAAAGAACGACAAGCCTCGCCCCTTCTAGGGGCGGGGTTAGGTTTAAATTCTAGGGGTGTTAAGGTGTTGTTGAGGTGTTGAGGCGTGGGGATGCCCCTGTGTGGGGCTTTGAACTACGTGTCCCCACGCCCTTGCTCATACCCCCGAGTCCCAAGGATCTGGGAGTAGAGGGCTACCCACGGTGAGGGATAGGGGTAATGGGTTGAAGGCTCAGCCCGTGGTCTACCGCTGGACGAGTGGAGCGGGGTGCGTAATGCACCAGCAGTGAAGTGATGAGGGTGAAGGCGGTGAACCACAAACCAATGAACCGCCCAAAGGGAACCCTCGCCCTTTAGGACGGGGAGGAAGTCAGTTTGGGAATTTGAGGGCTCGATATAGCGTTCACTCCTTAGTTTGCGGTATTAATGGTTTTCTGGCTAGTTCCTTTAATGCATCGTACTCCCGCAGTAGATCCCTTATGGATATTACTCCCCTAAGTTTATTATCGTCATCAACCACGACCACGTGTCGAACGTTTCGCTCAGCCATTAGTGCAGCCACCTTGAGGACTGGGTCTTTTTCATGTACCTTAACTATGGAGCCCATTGTTCCAATTCGATCAACCGGTGTGGATGGGTCGATTCCATTAGCCATAGCCCTTATTATATCCCTCTCGCTTACTACTCCAGATACCTTGCCGGCCTCGTCTATGATCACCACGAGACCGGTGTTGGCCTTCGACATTAGCCTCACGGCCTCTATGGCTGGCGTCCCTTTCTTTACATATATCGGTTCTTTCTTTACTAAGTCTATCGCATACATAGTTATAGTATACTAAGTATACCTTTTTATACCTTTCGGGCGCCATTTTATATAAGTAACCATAATATATTTAGTTAACCATAGCCCAATCAAACAGATGATGATGCAAGATCATTTGAAACACGGGTGGCCTCTTCTGAATGTGTAGCAATAACTACACATATAGATTAGTGCTAGATAAATAATTTATTTATAGAATCAAACAAATATTTATTCATTAACGGGTCGGATCCAGTATTTATTATCGTGAACCACAAGCTCGACCTCAGCGCCCGGTCTCAGGGAGTGCCTTAAGGAGTCTGGCTCCCCATCAATCCAAGCAACTACGCCTATGTCGCCGAACCTAGCAATGCCAACCGCATAGTCAGGGCCGTTGAATGTGGATGGCTTAACGTTTATTATTGTAAAGGCCATTAATCTACCCAGTCCACTTATGGGAAGCCACTCCATGTCGCTTGAGCCACATGAGGAGCAATCCGCCTGCGGCGGGAAATACTTAGCGCCACACTTCCTGCACCTCGTATAATACACTTTCCCCTCCCTTAATCCATCGAAGAACTGCTTAATTTTACTGATTGAAATCACGTATTTCAACCTTAACTCCCTTTCGCTCTGAAGCATTGCATTTCCATCCTTATCCGTCACAATCATGCTGGGGTCCCCTCGCGATCTAGGGATAAGAGGGTAATATATGCATAGTGACCAGTGCCGCCAACATTATGGGCCAAAGCCCATCCCTTTCTAATATCGGCCTGCCGCTCCCGAGGCTCTACCCTCTGAAGCAATTGATCCGTTAATCCAGCAATCATGCTTACACCCGTTGCGCCTATTGGGTGGCCCTTTGCCTTTAAACCCCCATCCAAATTAATTGGAAGCAAGCCTCCCTTATATGTCTGGCCATCCCTAATCAATTGGATCCCAGCCCCCCTCTCAACTATTCCTAGATCCTCATAAGCCATCACCTCGGCTATAGTGAAGCAATCGTGAACCTCGGCAACATCGAAATGACGCCATATCTCCCTCCTCTCCAAGCCAACTCGCCTAAGCGCCGCCTCTGCTGCTCTACGAGCCGCCTCAAGGCCGGTGAAGTCAAGCCTCTTAGTAAGGTTAGCGGAGCCTGTTGCGTAACCTATTGAGCGTATCCAGATCGGCGTGTCCGTTATCTTTCTGGCAACTTCTCCACTTGCAAGTATAATCGCTGCAGCGCCATCGGTTATTGGGCTAGCATCATATAACTTGATTGGCCACGCCACGTACTTGCTTGATAGGCACTGCTCCACGGTTATCTCGTTTCTGAATTGCGCCTTAGGATTAAGCGAACCATAGTGATGCGCCTTAACTGCTGCCCTACAGAAATCCTCCTCCGTCGCACCGTATTGACTCATGTATGCATTCATGTGGAGGGCATAATAGCCTGGAAAGGTTAAACCAAAGTTTTCGAATTCCCATAAGTAGTATCCGGCGCGGCCGATCAACTCAACTACAGTATCGGTTGGGGATTCATTCATTTTCTCAATGCCTATAGCGATAGCTATATCAACTGCGCCGCTGGCAACCATGTTATAAGCAGAAGTAATTCCAGCACTTCCAGATGCGCATGCAGCCTCCACTCTATGGCTACCTGTTGGAGTTAATCCGCAATACTCATTAACCGTAACGGCGGGCAACTCCTCGGCTGACCATAGACCCATATTGCTAACTACCGAGTACTGAATGTCCTTTTGGCTTAACTTAGCATCGCTTAATGCTTCCCTCACAGCCTCCCAGGCCAATTCCTGTAGATTCACGTCATTCCTCTTGCCGAACCGGGATTGACCAACCCCAACAATGGCAACGTCTCTCATTAATTGCTTAATTAACTAAATGTTAATAAGCATTCTCAAGGACCTAAATAAAAAGGATCTCCCAATGATTATGTCGTTTCCATGTTTAGAATGCAAATTATTGAAATACCCACTTATTTGGATTGCTTTTCCCATTAAGGGGACTCATACATACTGGACACATGTATCCCCACTGCTTTTTAATGCTCTCATATGACTTAATCTTAGTATCATCATTATACAATACGAAGCCACAAAAATCACACTTATATATGAGGGGCATAAGTAGAGGAGAGCCTCTTCCAATATTTAACATTAACGCATTGACAAAACGAGGGGTCTAGCCTCTATGGGGAAATGCATGACGAGTATACGAGCGGAGACCAAGGAAGATTCCTCAGAGAATTTAGCAATTTTCAACATTGCTTTCAATATCTAATATACCTAATCCATCGCTGAGCTCCTGGACTTAATCTCCTTAACCAAAACATGTTAAGATAAATTCCAGATGATTTTAGACCACATTTATTGCATACATTCCCGGTTTGCTTAATCCAAGGGATTTAGCCATACATGATTTATCAGCGTCAATTACTATTATTAATCCATTCCATTCATTACTGAAATCAGTGGAACCGCAGTTTGGGCATGTTTCTGCATCATCTGGAATAATCATTTTGCAGTTCCTGCAAGCCTTGTAACCAGATAAGTGTCTCTTGCCGGTGAATCTACGCCTAGACACATCAATCACCGCTGCTGTGGCTTAATTTTCTTCTTTTGCAGCTCCTCCTCTATCCACTCCAACTTGCCTAGAAATGGTTGCCTAGCGGTCAGCGATATATTTACCCTATTACCATCCGATGTTGAGAAGTAACTAACGCCGGCTATCCTAGCTCTAACTACATCACCCTTTCCAAGCCTTCTAGGCGTTTTTTCAGGCGTTTTCTCTCCTATAATGAATATCTTGCTTTGCCTATCATAATGAATCACATTCTCATCAGTTATCTGTGTTTTATGCATGAATGCTGTAGTGGGACCAATCCTAATGAATGCTCCATAATCATGAGTATCCACGACCTCGCCCTCCACTACTTCATTAATTAATGGAACAAATGCGAGAGCCTTGAATTCCACCCTATGATAAGCACCTCCATCCCCGAACATAACTATGCCCCTCTTATTTATCTTTATATCAAACACGGTAACGAATATACCTAAGTCTCGCTCGACCCTTCCCTCATATAATTCCCTCAACTGCTCCACGGCTATCTTGTCTATTGGCTCCCCAAACTTAGTCGGGGGCACCCTTATATAATCCCTGACAGAAACTATCCTAAACACTTGCCATTCTTGAACCTATTATTTAAAAATTTTTTGAAGAGCAACCAGCTATCGCCCACAAGACCTAAAGAGCCATACATCTACTCCCAGCAATAAAAAAAAATTCGCTGCTATAAGTAATTGAACACTTAGACCTCCCCATCTTTAATTGGGTTACCCATCAATAATTTAATTCTTACCTTCCTTAAAATCCTATATTAGATTACCCTAACCCCTATTACGTCGGTGAAGAATTTTATTGCCTCCTCCTTAGATACTCGCTGCTTTCTGCCGACTTCATGCCTCATTCTACGCCTATACTGAACTCTCATGCCGGGCCTCGCCAGCACCGTGGTTACAGTGAAGCCCCAAATGCCCACGGCAGGATCATAACGAGCGCCAGGCATTAATATGTGCTCCGCTATTCCGAAGCTAACATTCCCATAATTATCAAAACTACTCCGCCTTAGAGTGAAGTCGACCACGGCCAGTGACTTAAGTAGGAACCAGACAGCTCTTTCCCGGCGGAGGGTAACCGCTACCCCTATATATTCTCCCTTTCGTATTCCAAAATCCTTTATTGATTTCTTAGCCTTCCTATAAGACGGCTCTTGACCCGTTAATTCCTTAAGGACATTAGCTGCCTTCTCAAGCTTCTCCCCACTTTGTCCAACCCCCATGTTGACCACGACCTTCTCAATCCTAATTGATCTCATGGGATTATCGGCAGGCAACACGAAGCGGTGCCAATCCAATGATTCCGGCGTAACGGTCTTTAGATCCAGCGACGCCACATCTATGACCGGCATCCTAGTTCACCCTCACCATCGGTGAATCCTTGCCAATCATCAATACATGATCTAGAATAGTTCTATATTCTGTTCCCTCATCGTTAATTGAAACTATGGCTTCCCTGCGACGCATTGTTTGAATAATCGACTTCAATACCCCATGTCTGCCGGCATTGCTTCCCCTAAATATCAATGCATAATTCCCGGGCGTAATCGGGATATAATCAAGTATCTTACCCTCGCTAAGCGAGAATAACACGGACCCAAGAGTTCCGTAATCCTTGGCATCGCTGATCACAAGATTAGTTCCATCATTGAAATTCAATTGAACCTTACCCCCCCTCACCGATGTTTTATTCTCTATCCTCCTTATTTTGACATTGGCCTCCTCCCGCTGTATCTGAATAACTCTCAAGAACTTAACCGGATCCGGAAGAACCCTGAATAATTCACCCGTGGGCACCAACTCTATTACATCCATTGCGCCAACTGGATACTTATAATCCCGTCTTGTCTTGCCATCCACCTTAACATAACCAGCGCCGAGCACTCTCCTCGCCTCCTGCAGCGTAGTTACGTAGCCCAATAAATCCCTTAGAACTAACCCTAATGGCAGGCTCTCGGAAGCGCCGTGGGGGCCTGGATTGGGCTTTACAGCCCAAGAGTAACCCTTCTCTAGGGGCCACCAACCAGGTGCCATTGATCTCCTTAAGTGGGTCACGATGAACCACCTTGCTGAGGAACTATTACCTCCTCACCACCAGACACCGCTTCAGCTGTTTTCCTCTTTCCTATAGCATTCATTCTACGCTTATCACTAGTGTCCAACTCAACTATCATTACCTTAGATGCATGAAGCGGGTGATAAACGACCTCGCCGTTAGCTCTCTTTGATGAAACGTTTTCCACGGTTATTCTTTCCTTCCTGTAATTAACCGACATTACCTTACCCCTTATACCCTTATAATCACCCCTCATAACTATTACCGTATCCCCTTTTCTAACCACTAACCTCTTCACCCCATATTGCTTCTGGAGATCCTTCGATAATGGCGCAATTAGAAATCTACGCTTCTCATACCACGAGGCATTTAATCGCCTCTTCCTCTGCTTCCTCGGCTGACTCGAGACCATCTTCAAAGCCCATAAGCCTAAGTTTAAGAATTTATCGCTGCACAGCCAAACCTTAAGAGCGCCTTGTACTTATAGATAATCGCCCAAATAATCTCATAAGGGTAGGACTCGCCACCACTATATCAACATAGATAATGTCAATGCAAGTATTAAGGGGAGCCCTAAGTATAAGAAAATGAATCTCGGAGCCTCCTTTATTGACCTAGCAGCTGCCTCCACCATGCCTCTAAATCCATCCTCTCCAATTACCTTAACCTCAGTCTCCGTCTCAACATGAATGGGCACTACCATTGAGGGACTTATTTTCCCTATAGTTTCCTTAATTTTGGTTATCAATTCATTGGAATCAACAGATTCACCAACCACCTTATATCCCAGCTTCCCAAAGGATCCCGTGTACTGGTGATTATCGGTGGTTATAACGATGACTTGGTCAAAACCATCCCTTAACTCGCTAATTAATCGCTCATTTAGATGAGGAGTTATATTATTCCCATCAATATTTATGAGCAACCATCGTTTCCCGCCAAATTCAATAATCATTACAAATATGCCTGCACTACCTATCTCCGCTGGATCAGCATTAATGTCGCTGTAATCTATGTGCCCTATGCCTATCAATAATGGAGACTCAATGCGTGGAGTTCTATCTAATTCCTTGATTGCCTCGGCTAGGTCTTTCACATCATCATCGCTCCAGGAATTATCATTGCCAAAACCATTCTGCGCATCTACAAGTATATAATTCTCTATAATCGATCCAAGTTCTTGACGCAGTTCCTCATAAACGCGTAGAGGTATATCATCGGTGGACTTATTTATGCGGGATACTATTACCATTGTTTTCTCACCCAATGGAATGGCCGATGCCCTTATATCTCCCCTAATCACTGTGGTGAATGGTATCGCCTTTATAGGAGCAACAGTGGTGTCTCTCATATGGAGCAATGCATCATTGATTGATCTAAGTATTTGATCCACATCATATTGAGACACAGGGTCTAATTCATGGCTCCCCACTCCATGTACATATATAAGCAATGCATTAGCCTTTTTTCCAAGCTCCATAATTCTAGGAATTATCTCTCCCCCGCCAACATTCCTTATCGGACCGCCGTGAAAGTATGGAATCACGAGGAAGGCATTATCATAGCCAGCCAACTTAATTATGTGAGTCTTCACCTTGGTCTTCACAGACCTAGCCGATAGAGCTTCCTCAAAAAATGACCCATCCTGAACCGTTATGGAGTAAATATATGTGCCAAACATGCCGAGGTAATCAAATGTTCCAATTGACTTATGCCTACCGAGTACTAATAATTCGATTAATATTGAAAGGAGGAACATCGAAACATCTATGCTGATTATTCCAATTGCCCTGAGCCCAACTATGATCCTATCCAGTATGAACGTATATGCCATTAGTTGAAATATGAGCAACACCGCAAATAACTTACTTAAGTCCCAGAGATAACTCATTATCGATTGATTATTGCCTGGATTTCGAAGCAACGTTATTGTTGTGGAGGTGAGGGGCAACATTATCATAACGCCCACCATAACCATAGGTACATGCTTAACCAATGTCAGTAGAAAATCTATTACCACTGACTCCATATACATTACCAGAGAAATCGTGAAGTACATCTTATATGAACCAATACCATGGACAAGCAATTTAATTAGATACGGCGTTCCAATTATTGCTAACAAGTAAACAATGCCTATTATAAGTGATTGAACTATGGATAGCCCGGCATATAGCGACATAGCCACTGAAAGCACTAATACCATTGAGATGCCCATTGGCCTAAAATACTTGCCTTTTCCATTAAACAAGATCCTATAACCGCGCTCAAGTTCTCTGGGCATTGGATCAATGTAAAAATCGACGGGATTTTTAACGTTGCGTTTACATGTCCTCATGATCGATAAGGACTTGTCCAAGGAGTTCAACATATATTCTTAAGTATTTCAACAGTCCAAGGATTCTCCATTTAAATGGAGATTAAGTTTCCTTGGCATCGAGGGAACCAATGGGGCGTTATGCAGCTTGACCAAGACAAAAAGGTTTAATAATGAGGAGCTATATTATGGTATCATGGAAAACGAAGAAACCGTTGAGGGTCAGATAAAGAACCATATCAGGGGCCTAGTTAATAGGTTGGAGGGATGGATTTATGGACAGAAAAAGCTTCTGGATGACTTGAATAAGTATGGGGACTATGCTTCATCTCAAGATCGCTTCGCGCTGTTGCTTTCGGCTCAAGCAATGCTGTTCTATATAGAGAGAACAGTTAAAGACTTTGAGTCATGGTTAAGCAATCCATTAATAACATCAGTCATGACCATAGATATGCTGAAGGAGTTGGAGGAGAAGCTGAGGCAAATAGCTGTCTCATTTATTCAGGTAGATGTTGAGCATACCGGCTCATACATGGAGCTGCTTAAGAAGATGGATGTTGAGAATGCTGTTCCAGAGCTACTTAGATTATATTTCGAGCAGAAAGGCAATGCCCAAAACGTTCCTCAACAACAAACGGAGAGAAGAGAGATACCGAGATTCCTCTAAGCCAACAGCTATCGTTTCCCTCTGATTCTCAATATTAACCAGTCATGTTTATAATGTCCACAAAGCCGATCAAATAATAATGCGGCTTAGAGATGTAGTTAATGTTCCGAGTGAATTAAGGAACCTAGTCCCCAATAGCTTCGATATAATTGGTTCAAGGGAAGGGGCAGTGGCGATTATAGAAATTCCGCCAGAGCTGGAGGCGTATAAGCATGAAATAGCAACTGCTCTAATCAAGTTAAATAAGAACCTGAGGGCAGTAATTAGGAGAAGCGGCGCTAGGCAAGGTACCTTTAGGCTTTATGAAACAGAGGTACTAGTGCCTGGACCAACTGAGGTAATCCATAAGGAGCTGGGTTATAGATTGTTGATTGACCCAACTAAGGTATTTTTTTCGCCAAGGGACCAAAGTGATCGGCTTGAGCTATCGCTTCTAGTTAAGCCCGGGGAATCCATAGCCTATCTATTTGCAGGTGCTGGTCCCTACGCGTTTGCAATATTGAAGATGCAGCCCAATATTTTTTCAATTCATGCAGTTGAGCTAAATCCAGTGGCCGTTCAATATTTGGAGAAAAATGTGATTCTCAATAAGGCTAGGGGAAGGGTAATACCGGTTGAGGATGATGCGAGGCACTTCTGTGAAGCCGTGGGAAAGGGATTTAATAGGGTTATAATGACGCTTCCCCTGGGAGCTGCCCAGTATTTTAAGTATGCTTTATCGTGCGTTGTTAATGGCGGTATTATTCATTTCTATCACACGGGCAGCGAGGAGGAGCCGTGGCGGGAGGCTGAGTCTATAGTTTCGAGCAATTGTATAGAGGCTGGAATTAATTGCAATATAGTCAGTAGAAAAATAGTTAGAGAGTATGCTCCATATGTATATAAGATACGCATGGATATTAGATTATCGTGATATCGTCGATTAACGAGGGAAATATATTTAAACTACAAGGGGAGAAAAATAATTCTAATGACTAGTGTAGAAAAGAAGAGATTACTAACTATTGGCCCACTTGAAGCCGACATAATTGGTATACTTGGTAGGCTAAAGGAGGCTACCGCAAATGAAATCTGGAATGAATTAAACAAGACAGGTAGGAAAACGGCATACACGACCATATTAACTGTTCTGAGTAGATTATACACGAGGGGATTAGTCTCCAAGCGACAGAAAATGATTAATAATGCGAGGCAATACATATATAAGTTAACCATAAGTGATGAAATGAAGTATGACCTAATACGCCAACATATATATATAATAGGTAAAATGTTCGGTGATGAAGGCCTTAACATAATGGCCAAGCTATTAATGGATTATGGCCCATCATATGGCTATGATAATATCGGAGATGAATATATCTAGGCTAATTCCGCTTGAACTACTAAATCAAATTATTTAATCCAGTGGCCAGCTGGGATCATCAAATGGTTACCTGTACCAGATGTGGAAAGAGGGAGGCTGCTTTCTATAGAGCATCGAGTGGCGAGTCGCTATGCCTTAATTGCCTATTCAGGGAAATGGAGAACACGGTTCTTAAGACGATTAGGCGATATAAATTAATAGAAAATGGGGATAGAATAGGCATAGCAGTGAGCGGGGGCAAGGATAGCTTAGTTTTGATGCATATATTAGGCACATTTAGAAGACACGGAAAAATTCCAAAGAATACGTACCTGATGGCATTCAGCATAAATGAGGGCCAACCATTTAGTTGCTTCTATAGAATGAGTAGGGTGGATATAGTGAAGAAGATAGCTGATGAGAATGGGATAGAGTATAAGACCTTCTCCTTCAAGGATATATATGGGTACACAGCATCAGATATATCGCAGGGTCTCTGGAGCAAGGGCGATCAAACCCATATGTGTACTATTTGCGGCGTGCTGCGTCGAAGAGCGATGAATATAATTGGGAAATTGCATGGCTTAACGAAAATAGCGACTGGGCATAATATAGATGATGAGGCGCAAACCGTCATGCTTAATGTGATTGGTAACGATGTTAAGAGGTTTGCATGGTTCGGCGCCACTCCTGAAAATGATGTTGAGGAGGAGAAGTTTATACCTAGGATAAAACCACTTAGATTCCTAAGGGAGGAGGAAATAGCGATATATGCGCATTATCATGATATTCCATTAATGGAGCTTGAGTGTCCATATGTATACACCAATCCCAGGTATAAGCTTAAATTCACGCTGGCCAAGATGGAGCACGATAATCCGAACATAAAGTATTCCCTGGTGTCGTTTGGCGATAACTTATCGAGATTAGTTCGAAGCAATGTGGAGCCCAATTTATATAAATGCAAGTATTGTGGTTATCCATCGTCCAGAGAGGTGTGTAGAGTATGCGAGTTATTCGAGAAGGCGGGGTTGTTGGATTACATTGATAAATCCAAGGCATTGCTAGATCCCCACCCAGCAATACATAGTGGTTCCAATGAAGCGCAATGAAGCGGTTAAAAAAAGAAAACTAGTGGCCAACTAACTCCAATTCTATGCAGGCTTCCCCATTCTTCCTCTCGTTTATTTTGTATGGAATTTCAAACAATAATCCCTTCAAGTAACTCATTGCTAGCTCCAAGCCATCCTCGCTACAGAGCCGGGCCCTTATATTAGAGCCGAGCATGAAGATTTCTATCCTCGCTAAACCCCTCAATTGAACCAATTTAAGCAATTGGGGAGAGAAGCCGGGCCCAAGCCTTAGCCTATCCCGTTTACCCATTTCAAAAAGTAGAGCTGATGCACCTTCACTGATGCGTATGAGGAGATCCATATCGATGGCTACCATGCGCCTACCCCAGAATGTTGGTAACGATAGGCTAGGAACCAAGTGAGAATCATTTTCAAGCGGCTTCTCAACTACGTTAGCCACAAACGAGAACTTCCTTAGAAGATTCTCTAGATCCCCCATGCCTATATCGCTCTCGCTTATATCTGCTATTATGTGTATCATTTTTTGATTCCTATTATATGATATATTAATGATATTTATACCATGATCTGCATAGGCATTACTTAATGCAGCTAATATGCCTGGCTTATCATCATTTATCTGAATCAGGAACTCGGTTAAACTGCGTCCAGATGCATCATAAACCAGCGAAAGCTCCCTATTAAATATCATTGAATCACGCAATAATCCCGAATTTTATAAACTTGTTGAACAATAAGATGGACAAGCATCACAAATGGCTTCCCATATTTTTAAAAATCCTTTTATTTTCTTTAATATTATGTTCTATGGATGGCCATGTTTGCCATGACCAGAGGCGCCGTGGCCACCATGCACGTGAGCCGCATGCCTCAAGTGGCCTAGGGAGGCGCCTATACCTTGAGGCCCATTAGCTAGCGCTAATTGCAATTGGCGAAGCACTTGGTAGATTTGAGTATCGTTAAGTCCATGCATCAACAACAAGTCGTATGCTCTATAAACGGCATTATATAGATGCTCAAGCCTCTTGTACGCGGCAAAGCCATTTCCAGTCTCATTATAAAATACAGAAGTGGAATTGATATAGAGAGACGCCCTAAGCATTACCCTATTTGCCGCTGTCTCAAGCATTTTCTCCTTTATTATATTGCGTCTTATGAAGCTCAGTTCGGCGCGTATAGTCCTAAGTTCTGCCTTAATTCCAGTTAAATTGGCTGCACTTAAATTACCCGTTTTTATGAGCGACGTTATTTTATTTAATTCACCTATTATTTGGGTTAAATTACCTGTAATTCCTGTCGCATTAAATGCTGTTGCCTCCCTTAATAGTACAGTGGCTTCTCTCTCCTCTTGATTGGCTTGGGCAAGTATCCCATTAATCTCGCCATTTAGGTGCCTTGAGTGAACGGTTAACACAAATGCCTTTTGCTCCAGGTGAATCGCTTCTATTGCATCCTTTAACGCGGTGAAGCATTGTGATTTATTTATTAGTTTCTCAGCAGTTATCGTTAGATTCTTCGCTTCAGTCAACAGCATCAATGATTCATTATTATGAGTGGAGTTAGCCAATGGATAAACCCTCTCATAGAAGAGTTGACTTAATGTAACATGAACTAACGCAGCAACGCACGTGGAGTTCTGGGCCTGCATCGTGGAGTTAGCAGCCGTGGAGTTAGTTGGGGAGGTAGAGTTAGTTGGTGGGGCAGGAGCCGTGGAGTTAAGTGGTGCCGTCGTTGTTGAGTTGCTGGTGGCGTGTAAGCTAATTGCTATTGCCAATAACGCCACCACCGTGAGAACTATTATTCTTGACCGCATAGATAACCCTAGTTCCGGCTAGTTAATTAGGGCTTTTTTGGAATCCCATCGTTCCATTAATGTGAAACAATAGAGAAACAATTCCAGCTCAAGTGCTGAAATGGGACAAGAATTAATAAAGTGATGCGGGTTTAGGGAATGTGAGACTGGGATTAATAGGGTTTGGGAATGTCGGTAAAGACTTCGCAAGGTTATTGGTGGAATTAAAATCTACTCACTGTGTAGTGGCCATAATAGCATCGAGAGGCGGCGTAATGGGCAACGGTATGGGAAATTGCATGGATGGAAATGAAATAATGAGCTACGTAAATAAGGGAATATATGGAGAGGCCGCTAGGATGAATATTGATGACTTAATCAGTGCTAATATAGATGTGGCGGTGGTATCAATACCGCCCAGCTATGGTTCCGGCGAACCCAACTTGGGGATTTATAGGAAATTATTATCAAATGGGATAAGCATAATCACCGCCGATAAGACTGGGCTGGCGCTAGATTTCTCTGGATTATTGAAGCTGGCCGCCGATAACGAGGCCCAAATACTATATAGGGCTACAGTTATGGCTGGTACCCCCGCAATAGATCTAGTGAGGGGCCTACGGGGCAGGAGCGTGAGGGATATCAGGGCGGTTTTGAATGCCACTACGAATTTCGTTTTAACCAAGATAGAGAATGGATTATCGTCTGAGGACTCAATTGATCTCGCGGTGAGGGAGAAATTAGCTGAACCTGATCCACGCATTGACCTAGATGGTTGGGATGCGGGAGCTAAATTAGTTATACTAGCTAATGAGCTAGGCTTTAAATCCACCTTGCGGGACGTCGAGTTAACTAGGTTTAATGTAAATGAAAATGCTGTTAGGGAGGCTGTCAAGGAGGGGAAGCGATACAAGCAGGTAGCATTGGCTGATTTCCTCGAGGGGAGGCTCATGGTTTCGATAATGCCCATCAATCTTGATTCAATGCTGGCATCCGTGAGCGGCAACTATAATGCAATTGAAATAAGCATTGGAAGCGATATGATATCGCTAAGGGGGCCTGCAGGTCCATCTAGAACCACGGCCGAGGTAATGATGACTGACCTAATGGAGATTCAAATGAAGCGGCTAAAGTAAGTATTATTAATATACCTAAGTGAAATATAGTCATGAGCGTTTTTCTCGGAACTAGTCGTGATATCGATAAGCCTGTGGCGGGCTTTGGAGTGGCTCGGTGGGCATTAATTGATGGCAAATGGTTGGAATTACCCGGCGGTTACGATAATATAACAACAATTCTATCTCTAAAACCACTGATGATCTATATGGGTAAATCAAGTCCATGGTTCGTGTCAGAAATCGCATTTAGGGGAATAGGCGTGCACATATCCGATTCCACAATACGTGAATTATTGAAGACTAGGCCTATGAGTATGACATTAGACGAGATAATGCCTCATATATGCGATAAGTCCGGTAGATTCAGCCCAGAGAAGCTAAGGCGCTATGTAAGGCATGGAAGGATACTGGATGCCGCCGCAGGCACTGGACGATACTTGCTCTCACTTGATGGATACTTGGTGGGCATGGATAAATCAATATACTCATTAATGGGACTACTCAAGTGCAGCGAACGTGAGGGCCGCGATGTGGATGTAATTGTTGGCTCATTTAATGAACCTCCACTTAGAGATGGCTTTGACTACGTCGTGATAATGCATGCATTATATAAGGAACATGAAATTAATATAATCACTAGACTTAAGGAAATTGGGAAATTAATTATATGGGGCGAACATTTAACGCCTCCCGCGGCCGTTAATTACGAGGAAGCGATACGCTTAACGAAGACCTTGGGGTGCAGCACTACTATTGATGGTGAGGAATTCATTGCCATATGTTAACCATTTAAGCAAGAATTAATGACCTCGGCCCTAAATGGTGAAGCCCACTTTATTTACTGCTAAATGATGACCTCGTTTAACTTATAATCCCTTAGCTCATGCATTCTTTTCTCTCTGTAGGGCTTCATTGAATCATTATAATCATGATAAATTATCCCGGGCGCGCTTCCTAAGGCTCGCTCCATTGGCACTATTAAGCCATCTTCCTCCCGCAAATCAATTACTCTAGAGCCGCCTAGAAATAGGGGAGGAACGAGGGCGTTCGCGTTAAGGAGAGGAACGCGATTCTCCAATGATCGAGCAAGAATATAGGTTCGCCACATATTAATACCGCGATTCACTATTTTTGATGGAACGAGGAAAAGGGATGCACCATTTAATGCCAATATTCGCGCTATCTCTGGGAAATCAGCATCATAACATATCATTATGCCCAGCTTAGTTCCACGATAATTCAACAAGAGAGGCCCAGGACCTTGGTATAATCTTGTCGATTCGGTTTCAGTTAAGTGGGATTTATGGGCCCAATCAATTACTTGATCCTTAATTATTATGGGTGCCTTTACTTCCCCATCTAATTCAAAGGCGCCTGGGACAATTACTCCATCAAACGATGAACTAATATCAATCACTCTATTAATGACCATAGTTCCATTTTCTATCCATTTCTCCGGCAAAAATATTATGTCAGCGCCCTCATTAATTGCCTCAATTATCAATTTAATTGCGTAGTCCAAATCAGGGGGAGGCTGAACTACGGCGATCCTCATTCATAGCGAAGCATTGATACTCGCTAATAAGTGTCTCGTCTCTCATATCCTTAACATTATGCAGATTAGTCGGAGACTACTGTAGAGTATTTGAACTCTCCATAAGGGACTAAACCGATTATGGCGTCATTGAATCCAATGAAAATACTAGCGAAAATATTATTAAATGGTTCATTTTCTTGAATTCAATGATATTGATAACATATTTGCCGTTTTACCGCATTCATGAGCTGCTTCTATATTTCTTGTTGAACATGGATTTATTGAAAGTAGAGAGGGGAATTGCCTATATTGACAATGTATTTAATCCAATGCAGCATAGGATATTGACACAACTACTAGCTGAGACAGGCATAGAAATCAGGACAGGAAATTGGCGAGATCGCAGTTCAACTTTTCTACAAATAATTAGGGATGCTAAAAGCGATGGCTTAGATGCATTAGTAATTGATAGCGATAATATAATCGATAAGGAGCTAACGGAAATAGACGCCGAATTAGTACGCAAATACATGTTCTATACTGTACTCGATCATGAGGCTTGGGGAAGGGAAAAGGACAGGAAACGATTCCTCTCAAGGAGCGTAAGGCTGCAGGATAATCCTGAAGTATTTGGGTATAGGATTACGGGCAGATGGAGGGGAATATTTTTCCTTGGGCCAAAGCAGGGAGTAAGGTTAAGCAGAGCCCTTCTAGAATCAATTAATTACGGCGTTCTCAATAAATTAAGTGACGCATTAAATAATATAGATGCCGGCATTAAGAGATTTATAAGTGATGAAACGACGCTAGGAATGCTATACTATTATAGCGGATTCAAGATAACGCCATTCATAGTAGCAAGTAGCCATAAACATCATGGATCTGATCCAAGCTATCACCCATTACTGGTAGCCACGGCTCATAAAGAACTAGGCAGTAGATTACTTGACATGGGATGGCGAATGAAGTGGTACTATATTAGATATAAATTAACAAAAGTAATTCATGCATTAACATGAATGCAACTGAATGACTAATCGATTCCTACATTTAATAATGGAGAATAATATCAAGAAGTGAACTGATTAGAAGCATTTCTAGACCCTAAAAAGGCGAGACTTGTTGTTTCTGATTACGTTGATCCACCCTTGATGCTCTGGACCACTTTATTTAAAACTAGCCTGGCTAATTCGCGTTTATCCATTACTCCAGTATCAATTATGGAGCCATCCTTATATATGATTATGTATGAATCCTGCCGCGTTCCAAAGCCCAGACCATTACCAACATTATGAGCTAGCGCCATGTCCCAATTGCCCTCTATCATTCTCCGCATAGCTCTCCTAATTATTTCCTCCCTGTCTAGACCCACTTCAGCCTTGTAACCCACTAGAAAAGACTTAGGCGAGACCTTCTTTATGTCCTTAGCGATCTTGGGTGCTTGAACCATTTTGATTGTTAATTCCTCAATTGAACTATCTATTTTTCCCTGCACTTGATCCTTCACATAGAAATCAAGGGGAGCCGCAGCAAGTATCACTACGTCATAACTGGTTCTACTGACTTCCTCAATTACTTTCTCATACATCTCTATGACGCTTGTCACTTGAATCACGGATACATGGCTAGGATACTTAATATCGACGGGTCCACTCACCACAGTTACCGAGGCGCCGCGGGAAGCCGCCTCCCTGCTCATATAGTAACCAGTTAACCCGCTGCTCGGAGTAGTGATGTACTTAGTGCCATCTATGTACTCTCTAGTGGGGCCACTTGTAACCAGGATGCGCATACCGTGCATGTCACTCGGCGATAATGAATCTATTACTGATTCAACTACTTCATCTGCAGAAGCTAGTTTTGCCTTCCCCTCCATAATGAATGGCTCAATAATTCTAATCCCTAGTTTAGTCATGGAATCCAAGTTGCTTTTCACAAAAGGATTATTCCACATGCTTTCATTCATGGCTGGCGCAATTATTATGGGAACACGGGCACCTAAAGCAACCATTACACATAAAGTAATTGATGTATCCGCTATGCCGCTCGCTATTTTTCCAATGGTATTAGCCGTAGCTGGAGCCACAAGCACTGCATCGCCCTTGCCGCAAATGTTTACGTGCTCCGCATATCCACTCATCTTGGTTATGGGCTTATTGCCCGTTGCCCACTCCATTATTCTTGGATTAATTAAATTAATGGCTTCCCTTGACATGAAGGGCACAACATTAGCGCCATGCCTTATTAATAGCCGAGCTACATCTGGGATTTTATATATGGATATGCCGCCACTCATGGCTAAAATGATTGTTTTTCCCCGTAATGCCCAACTACGTGATCCTCGTATTGATTCTATCGACTCAGACATTAGGAGAATAATTGCTAGAGCAAATAAATTCATTGACTCCATGATTTCCCATGACTTGCTCCATGAACTTATGGCGAATAATTACAGAATCCGCTGAGGCGTTGGGAACAATCCCATATTAATCTTCTCACTAATTCATATCGTGAGTTAATCTACTTTGGCAGAAATAAGAGGAGGACCCGGCAGTTTTAAGCCATTCTTTGCCCGTAATGCGATTGGGCGAGGCCTATCTTTTTTCATTAATGCGTGAGGGCGCTAAGTATGGGGTTAAGTTTTTTAAATATGTTTAAGCATTGTCGTGCATGGAGTCAAGGCTTCGGCTAATAAATAACATGATGCATGATAATCCGCTGTTGATGATTTGCCCTGGATGCGGTGATAAACTCAAGATAGAGAATGAAACTGCTCGCAGCAATGCCAGCTACTACATAGTTGAGAGGAACATTAAGTGCAGCAAATGTGGTTTAAAGATGCGGCAATACATATACGTATTGAGGGGATAATATGTTTAAGGGAAGAGATGTTAATGTTCATATAGAGAAGGCGGCTAGGACAATAATGTATGGTTTCTTAACTAATATTGTCACTATAATTGCTCTCGTGGTTTCAATATCTTCAATCACCATCAATGCAGAGTCGCCCTCTGCTGGACTAGTTAAGGGTCTTCCCTTGATAGACTACTTCTCAGCGGGTTCAATTATCTTGTTATTATTATTGATTTTAGTATCAGCAATGATTTCCTACATGGCTAGGCTCAGCACATTGCGCCGGGAATTTAAGGATGCCAGAAGACTTATACATATTTATATAATCATCAATGCGATCACTGCAGTATTCACGGCTACCTATCTAGTTAGGGTTAATCCCTTACTTGGGTTCTGGACCAATGGACTAACCACAGCTGCAATAATTGTTCCAATATTCGTGGTAGCAATAATGGTGCTTCTCATGATTGGAATAGCGACTATGTATATAGGCTTACTTGCACTTGGAAGAGTGGAGGACTTGTTTAGACCCAGGAGAAAGCCGGGTCGCTCGCCATCCCATCCTTGATGGGGTCTCATTCGATCCATGGTCTTTATAATTATCCAAGGATTTATTGTGGGGAAAAACAGAAAAACGGATTTTTTAAGGCTTGAATAGAGGTGACTTGGCATAGCGTATAGCATAGCGGTGGTCGGTGACTCGCCGATACCTGATTTACCCAGCAGAGATCTAGTAAGGTTCTCTAGAATTAGGGGTCTCACGGCTAGGTATATACCATTATCTAGGTTTGCCATAATTGTCGGCAATGATGGATTAGCCATTTCCATTAGAGGAAAGCCGGCCGGCATTGATGGCGTTTTCCTAAGGAGTCTAGGCCTATTTATAGATGTGGAGCAATTCTTCTATAGAACATCATTGCTCAGATCAATGCAGGACCTGGGCGTGGAGATAATCAATACCGTTGATGGATTGCTAAGGACAAGGAATAAGATGGAGACGCTGCTAGTACTTAGCAAAAGGGGAATTAGGGTGCCGAGAACCTTAGTTACAGAGGATTTATTGAATGCATACGGCATAATGAAACAATGGGGCGATGCCGTGATAAAACCCATACAGGGTTCACGTGGATTCGGCTCCGTTAGATTAACGGACGCTGATATAGCGTTTCAAGTAATGAAGACGCTTCTAACATTTAGGAGACCCATTTATTTGCAGGAATATATAGAAAAGCCCAGTCGAGATATAAGGATCATGGTAATTGATGGACAAGTATTTGGATGCATGTACAGGATATCCACTAACGGTAACTGGAAGACCAACATCGCTCAAGGAGCAAGTGGTGTCGCATGCGATAGGATTGACCCTGAACTAGCTGAAATATCGATCAAGTCTGTGGAAGCATTGGGGCTAACATATGGTGGGGTCGATGTTGGCGAAAGCAAGTCTGGCTACGTTATATTCGAGGTAAATGGAAGCCCTGATTGGCAGGAATTAACCGCTGTAACTAATAAAAACCCGGCCGATGAATTAGTTAGGGTGATGATGAAACGATTAGCAAGGTGAATCTAAATTGACTAAGTGGATGATCAAGTGCACCAGGTGTAATACGGAGAAGGAATTCAACGTTGCGTTTGACTTATCCCGCTTCAATGGGAAGCTGTACCTCTACTGCACTAAGTGCAAATCAAATACGGAGCATGAAATATTGGGCGTATATGACCCATTAACCAATAGATTCATTGATAAGAGGGAACTAGCTAACCTAAAGTTTAAATCAATAGAGATGGATTAGCCGCTGCACCATCTTTCATACTCCCTCTGTTTAATATAGAGTTTCCCCAATAACTCCATCTTCTCATTAATGCTGGCTCTTATTCTCTTTAACTTATTCTCCTCCTCTGGCTCCAGTTTCCCGTTTATTTCCTTCCTTAACTCTAAC
>JBMFVP010000009.1:0-41825 GCA_049965935.1 Thermocladium sp. | reverse complement strand
GCATTGCGGGGGTGAGTCGGCCCCCGCTCCCCATTCCCAAAAAATTCACCAGCGGAACAATAACACCTTCCACACAAGCACTTAAAAACATTACCCCACCCTAAAAGGCGAGGCTTGTCGTTTGTTTTATCACAAGAAGGCTCCGATATTCAAGGGAGGAGATGATTTGTGAAAAGCATTATACATTTTTGGTACTGGGAGCACTGATAACCTTAAATGGGGTATCTCAATGATGGGATCCCCCCTCCGAAGTTTCAACGAGGGCCAGTTACTGATCTCCTCGTCATGAAGGGCATTTGCTGCTTATTGATCACTGCATAGCTTCGTATTTTCTCTGTTTCTCCAAGTACGTGGTCCTATCATATATGATGCGGGCAGGTGACCCCGCCACAACAACATTGGGTGGAACGTCCTTGGTGACCACGGAACCGGCGGCAACCATGGATCCAGAGCCAATGCGTATCCCAGCTATTAGGGTGGAGTTAGCTCCAATTGCCGCATTATCCTCTATGATGACCCCATCAAGTCTCTTGCTTGGGGGGTATCTATCATTTGTTATAACCACGTTGGGTCCTATGAAGACCTTATTGCCTATTATTGATCCTATTGGTATATACACCATGCTTTGAATGCTCACTTCGCTGCCTATCTTAACGGTTCCATCTATTACCGTAGCAGTTCCTATTCTAGTTCCATTGCCTATAGTGGTTTTCTCTCTAATTAGTACATTGTGTCCGGTCTCCACGTTATCCCCCAGTGTGGATTCCTCATACACTATTGTTCCACTCCTCAATATGCAGTTCCTACCTATGATGCTGCCAGTGCTTAATTCATCCATGTCGCTCATTTTCTCAATCTTCTTAAGCGTGGACCTAATGGGGTACCCTATCGTTACGTTTCCATCGATTATGGATCCCTCCCCGATAACGCTGGGGCCCAATATAACCGCGTCCCCGATCAAGTTGGTCTTTAGGTTAGCCTTCTTGGAGATATACATGAATTCCAAGTTAATGGGGGTGTTTAAAACATTGTCGCATGGATGCCTGGGGCAAGTGATTGCCGAGCATGAGCATGGCTATCACAGCGATAATTATCGACGCATTCTCATCCCTATCAATTATTGAACCACAATAATTACACAACACATTACGGTGACCGAATCTACGCACTTGATTGATGTGGCCACGCCGCATGCAGTTGCTGCATAACTTGCTTGTATGCATTGGATTTAGTAGGATGAGGTATACATGGTTTCCCTGAATCAATGAACCGCTCCACATGGTTCCAGAGTTCCCCAACCTGGTCTCCATCTGTTTCGCGGTAAGGGGATCCAAGCGAAGCATTGATTCGACATGATTTAGGAACTCGATGAACTCTATCTCGAAGTCATACATTGCGCCTATTTTCTCCATTGCATGTAGATCCTCAACGCCTAGAATTACTTCCATCCCCATGTTTCTCATGAATGAGATAGCCACGTGCAGTGCATCGATCATTAGTGTCATTTCTCGCCGTCGTTCCTGTCTCAGTGATTGCCTGAATCTAGTGGTGCCTAGCCTAAGGAAATCAAGCCAAACCGCATTAGTGAGGTTGCTCCATGAAGTGAATGCCACTGTCAATAGCTTCTCTACCTCGTTATCATTGAATGATGGAAACACAACCCTCACATGATTGATGAGGTAATCATCTATTATCCCTATATAATTAGATGAGTAGGCTAAACCCATCGACTTTAATTCGCTTGTGAATGTTTTCGTAAATACATTGATAGAGTCAAGGCATCCTATGACTGCTAAATTAACGCTGGCCCTATTAACATCGATTCCCAGGAATACGTGCCGCCGACGGGGATTCCCGGGGTCACGGAATCCACTCGTCCCGAGCCTACAAGGAGAGCCCCTATTTTTAGCCGTATATGGGATGTTTTGGTCATTCATATTTATACCTCGGGAGGGAAAAACCCTCCCCTTAGTGGGAGGGCCTCCCGAGGCAACGATCATCACTCTTCAGTATAGGGGGTCTCTAAATCACTTGGCTTCGGGTGCCTATCCTCCGTGGCCTACCTTAGGCTCATCGGCCCTCATTGATGGCCACTCCCCATGTATATGGGGAGCCCGGGGATGGGGGGATTGAAGGATTAGGCAGAGTAGGCACGCTGTAGTCATTAGCCATTGATGCATGATTAGACCGAGAACAATTAGGCCGAGAATTGGTAATCGCTTCATTACTTTGCTCCTACTGGGTTTAGGTTTCAGCAGCTCAATTATTGTATTTAGCTCCGCCTCTAATTCCCTTATCTTTAATTCTGCTTCACTGGATTTCTGTAATGCGATTCCAGCGGATACTCGGGCACTATTTATGTCGGTGTTCACTTCATATCGAAGCTCCTCTAGATCTACCTCTAGCCTAGCTATGTCGGCGATTAATTTCTTTCTGATAGCCGCCTCATCACTCATGGTTCCTCGCCTTTCCAGTCCCAAAGAATCATCCCTAATCCATGATCAGGGACTCATGAATCGCCCATCACCGAGCTTCAGGGTCTTAATACTGCTTATGTATAGGGATAAATTAAATGTTTATGGCTAATGGGAGCCAATTAATCATAAAGCTTTATTTTTATTTGGGAAGGGGCAAGCATGATCCAGCCCTACATTAATTGGGGCATAATTTACCTATCTATGGCGATCCAGGTTGGTTATGGCTTGGTCAGAATGAATCTAGGCAATGCACAGCAAAGAAGGGAGGGGGAAGAGCATCTCTATAATTCGGTATATGGGGTAGCGCTCTTGGCTGTTTTCTATATCATTTATAGCAGGTCAAGCATTATAATGACTACCATGGGGAGCGCCATAGGCTTGCAATCAATAGTCGGGGATCCAGCCACTACATTTAACTTGATCTTCACATCGATATCAAGCACCTTAGAGGGACTCTATCTTAGTATAATTGCGCTGGATGCGGCGATAGTCACGGCGCCGCTCAGCGTATATCTTAGTCAATCCACTCAATACTTTCAATGGATGGCTCAATTGGCGTTATCTAATGCATGGCTCTTCTATGTGCTTTCAAAAATAGGGAATTACTCTCCTGCACTAGCGGGTTTGGGCTTTGATTTGATAGTGCTGAGACATACACGGACGTGGGGAGGATTACTGATAGCAATTGCAATAACGTTACCCATATCCACCACATTGCTGGCGTCCTGGGCCTCAAGCATCTCGATAAGCATGAACTTCACTAACATTGCTAAGAATGTGGAGCAAATACTCACGGGGGCCTATTACTATGGCACTGAACTCCAGGAATTCAATATAGCCAGTGAATTAACCCTAGCCATAAGTGGGGCATCTATATACGGCATATCTAGGGCAATAGATGATGCTGGCCACCAATTACTCTAGCCTTCTGCCTCTGGGATGAAGCACGGCTTTCCTTTGACCTTGCCTCTAAGGGACTTAACTTTCAATTAAATAAGAAGTCAATTCTTCGCCGAACAAGTAATAAAATTGAAGTTATGCGCTATTAGGCACCTTGGTTCGAATTTTGCATAATTCAATAATGATTTAATTTAAGAAGCAAGAGAATGACTTACTTGCTTACTTTATTTCAAGCTTCTTAAAGCAAATGTACCAATCCTTGCATTCCACGGATGAGTCCTTTAACCTGGCGTCTGCCTCCTCCTTAGTTTTAGGAGCTGGAACAACGACGGGATCACCAGGTCTCCAATTAGCTGGCGTGGAGACGCCGTACTTATATGTGGTTTGTATTGCGTCGATAACTCTTATTATTTCATCGATGTTTCTTCCATTAGTGTATGGGTAATATGCCATCCAAGCTATGTTACCGTCGGGATCTATCAATAGAACTGCCCTCACTGTTTCCCTTTTTCCCTCGGGAATCATGCCGAATAGCCTAGCTACCTTTCCCTCGGGGTCACCTATTATTGGGAATGGTATGTCTATTCCAAATTTCTCCCTTATGTTACGGGTCCAGGATAAGTGGCTAAACACTGTATCTATTGATAGTCCAATTAAGAAGACGCCTCTCTTGGAGAAGTCCGGGAACCTCTTGGCGAATTCCACGAACTCAGTGGTGCATATTGGAGTGAAGTCACCGGGGTGGCTAAAGAAGAGAACCCACTTGCCCCTAAGATCCTTTAGACATATTTGTCCCTGCGTAGTGTCGGCGCAGAAGTCGGGCGCCGGTTTGCCTAACTGTAGTGGTTGACTCATAATTATTTCAGTACAATATTCGTATTAAACGCTACTAGTTCTGCATTAAATGCACCGATTCTCAGCGCAAATGAACACGTTATTAGGATTTGCCACAACGGAAAAGATTAAATCCTTTTCCCCGATTCATAGCCGTAAATGGACTCAAGAGGAATCGTAGTTACCATCGACGGGAGAAGGTGGCTCCTAGTGGCCGATACTCATGTTGGGATCGAGATAGATATGGCGGCTCGTGGAGTAATGGTTCCATCACAGACGGGGAAAATGCTTGATGAAATAATCAAGATAGCCGAGGCCGAGGGCGCGAATAACATAGCCGTACTAGGTGACTTAAAGCATGAACTCCCTCTACCCCTTGAGTCCACGCTAGAGACCAAACAATTCATTGCTGGTTTATCAAGCAAGTTCGAGAATGTGTTAATAGTGTTGGGCAATCACGATGGGGGACTTGATAGAATCATAAACGGCATGGGAATGCCGAATGTGACGTATGTGGATAGCAGGGGCATATTGATGGAGGGAACCAAGAATTTATTGCTCCTTCATGGCAATAGCAAGCCTAGGGAGAATGACTTCAAGAGAAGCGATATAATAGTCATGGGCCACACCCATCCAGCCATAAGCATACAGGACTCCACGGGTTACTTAATGAGGAGACCAGTGATAATACGGCTTGAGATGAGTAAGAGAGAGCTATCGGAGAGGATGTATGGAAAAAGGATTGGGAGAGGCAAAGTAACGGTAATAGTGATGCCCACATTTAATCCATTAACTATAGGCATTGATGTGCCAACCGCATTAATGGGTAAAACAAATCACAATACGATACTTAATTATATGGAACCATGGAACAGGAAGAAGGATGTAGAGATATATCTGACCGACATGACCTTCCTCGGCACATTAAGTGGATTAAGCGAGGACTATGCCGTGACCCATAATCGCCGCATCAATGCTGTGAAGAAAAGAGGCAAGGCGCGCTAGAGAACCTCATGCGGCTCATGCCCTATTCCCCAATCACTTGGAAGCGCGACGCCCACATACCTGCTAAGCAAGTATAGATTTACATCTAGCCGAGGCTTCCCGCCCAGTACTATGCTTACCAAGGCTTCAGCCAATGCAGGTCCAATCTCTGCACCATACCCATTCAATGCACCCATAATATACAGGCCAGGCGCTGCTTCGCCTATTATGGGAAACATGTCGGGCGATGATTCACATGCACCTTGCCTACCAAATAAGCTAATCGGTGCCTTGCCGAAGCGCGACTTGAAGCTATTCTTCATTGATGCAATGAAGTCATGCGTCACTAGATTCGGCATATTAAGGGGATCCACGAGGGGGGATTCCTCGTCGCCTATAGATGCGGTGAGCGGCGTGGCCGGTCTCATATAGAAGTGATTCACATAATCATAGATTATTGCCTTATCCAATTTGGAGCCAACCAGCAAAAGCAATGCCCTACACCCATATGATTTGAGCGGAACACTTACCCCGACCTCGCCGAGCAATTTGCCGTTTAATGCTCCCGCCGCTATAATAATTATGTCACTTCTATACTCAGCTCCATTAATTAATGCCGAGAATCCCCCCGCATCCCGTTTGAGGCGCGCGAATCCATTGATTACCTTCATGCGTGACCTTATGTGATTCACTATACCCGCAATATTCACTAATCGGTCCTTAGATATTATTACTCGACCCCCTGGCATTAATTTAACCCCTATAGACTTAGATGCCTCCTCGATGCTTATTTCGCTGGAGTCGGATCCATAACTTGACCAAAGCCTTATGTACTTATTTATATCCACACTCTCCCCGATGAATGTATAGGCGGGATACTCCTTCAGAACCCAACTGCAGCAATTATCCAGTGACCTATATATCTCCAGAGTCCTCTTGGCTAATGCCATGTCAGTATCAAAGCGGAGAAGCATTGAATGTATCAAGCCGACCAGGGGATAAGTTGTCTTTTCGCTTATCATTAACACATCCACTCCCGCTTCTTGGAGGAAGTGAGATATGAATGAACCTGCTATTCCCCCACCAATTACTATTGCTCTCAACATTGATCGCGAATGAATTGGGGCGAGCGGTTTTTATTTTTTAATTATTGGACAGAGCCGTTGCCCGGCGATTCCTTCCCTGTCTCTATGCTTCTCTCCAATGAGTGGGCTGAGCGACTTATTGCTGCACTGGCTATTATATTGGTCAGTATTATAACCATAAATGATAAATAGAATATATCGTTAAAATAGGTGCCCCCCATCGAGTAAAGAATGCTGGACAGCACCGCAACCGTTAATCCCCTTGGCAGTAGAGAGAACACGAATCCCCTATATTCCTTCTTTATCATAGTCCTAACCTCTATGTATCTGATGAGTAAGAGAGCCATTGTTATTACCAGTGAGTAAACGAAGTAAGTGAAAGATAATAGAGCTATCATGCCTATGAAGACGAAGAAGAATGTCCTCACTATGAACTCTAGCTCCCCCTCAACTATCTCCATGTCCTTCTCATGTATATCTATGAACAAGTTAAGGTGCTGCGCAATGGTTCTATAATTGCCAATTATCATTGCAAATATTAATATAGAGACTACGGCGGCGCCATTCAAGTAATCCACCACCCCATACAACAAGAATGCTACACCTATGGTAGCCACGTAACCTCTAGTCCCCTTTAATACATTAAGGGCGAAGAGCCAAAGAAAACCCACGACGAGGCCCATAAATACGGCGACGCTTAAGTAATCAACTACATACTTGGCATAGGACTGAGGAGTAAATGATGAGCCAGTTATCAACACAAGGAGGAGATAGAATATTAGTATCTCCACCACAGAATTAAATGTGGCCTCCGTGACCGCTAAATTATAGAGATCGCTTGGTATCTTTATACGTGAAGCCACGGGAACAATTACGACCGCGGTAGTCTCTCCCACTATTGTTCCAAGCATTGCTCCATATATATATGGCCAATCAAATAAGTAATTCATTATTAACGCAACGATGAACATGGGCAGCACTATATCGAGGAAACCCATCAATAAACCAAGTGCGCTGGCAGTGAGGGAACCAAAATCTATTTTGCGTCCTCCATCAAACATTATAATGACTAGCGCTATGCTTCCGAACAATGGAGCGAAAAGCCTAAGCACCTCAACATACCTACTCGGCACGAGGTGACCAAGGGGAACGAGGATGATGCCTATTAACATTAATATCAATATTTCCGGTATTCTAGTGGCTCTAAACAATGCATCGCCTAAGTAACCTATTAGAATTATCATCGCTATGGCTATTAGAACCAAATCCGTATTGATCAATAAGCATCGCCTACCCGACTTCGTTTTAGCCTCATTAAAAGGATATCGATTCAAACATGGCAATAACTATAAATGGTTCTAAATACGCATGTTTTAGTAATGCATAAAAATCCCTCACAATATATTATTATTTAGTAATTATGAACAGTAAAGTTCTCCTTGAGAAAAAGCATGGTGCATCATGGATAATTTTAAACAGACCAGAAAAACTAAACGCGTTTGATGAGGAATCATGGATGCTCCTAAATAAGTACATTGAGGATGCCCAATACGATGACTCAGTTGCAATCGTAATAACGGGCACTGGCCGAGCCTTCTCCGCTGGGGACGACATAAACTCAATGCTATCCCTCTCAACCAAGAAGGAAAGCATCGGATTCTTCACTAACTTGATGAATGCAGTCGAAGCCATGCTTAATTCAGAGAAGCCCATAATAGCTGCAGTGAATGGTTTAGCCTATGGTGGTGGATGCGAGATACTGCTGGCTGCGGATATAGTAATAGCAAGTAATGACTCAAGATTTGCGATACCGGAGGGGCGAATCGGCCTCATACCCCCAATAGCAATAAGCATAGGATATACAACCCTTGGAAGAACAATAATAGACCTGGCCCTCACGGGTAGGGAACTAAACTCTGACGAGGCGCTTCGAATAGGCCTAGTTGATTACGTGGTTTCCAGCCAGGAATTAACGAGTAAAGTTATCGACGTATTAGATGAGTTGAAAAAGGTTGATCCCATCTCAATAAAGACCATCAAGCGACACCTCAATAAGTGCCGCAATAATGATATCAAGAATGCCATAAAGGAATTGGCCCTACTAGCCCTAGGGGAATCCTCAAAGAACCGCATGCAAAAATTCATCGAGGAACGAGCCAATAGAAAAAGCGGGAAACAAGGCAAGTAAACTACTTCCCCTACGGGGAAGCCTTGATGAGGGGGGATCAATGCATCAATTCCATGAGGGAGGGAACGCGTGAAGGCGATTAGCATAAATATTATTACTTTGCTGTAATTATGGCTCCTTAATGATGAAGAATCGGATTAGAGATCAGGGATCATGTGGCTCCTCTTTCATTAAGTCAGTCATGGATGCATATAATGAGTATAGGGCGGAATTGGGGATCCTTGATGTATATGTTTATGATGTTCCAGGAAAAAGCGTGAAGGCGACAGCCATGGTTATACTTAAAGGGAGGAGTGCCCCCGTCACATTAACCATTTACTGTATGGCTAATAAATCCGTGATTGCCTTAATGGATGTCAGCAATAAAATCAATATTCAGTGCAATGATAATTTAACGCATATAACCATAGATCTCTATCAACCTCCAGAGGAAGTGCAGCTTTGTATAATTAATAAAGGCAAATACATGCTGGCCGCCACGCATGAATTCAATGAGGATAAAACCTACTTAATGAAGATAATCAACGATCACATGGATTCGATATTGATGGCCTCATTAATAAAGGAATTGATGGACATATATGAATCACTCCCCTCGTCCTAAAGGAGTTACCTAGGTCTTGTTACCAACGGAGCAAAAGCACTATATGTAAGCAAAACATTATCTCGCCATAAATAGCAAGGCTTGCCGTTCCTTATCATTGATTCCCACTCAATCGTTTTCGCATAATGGTGCTCACGACGTCTAGTCTGGATTCATCGATGTCATAGAGGGTTGCGATCACCTTAGGCGTTAATGTCTCCGGCGATCCCTGCATTAGTATGTGACCGCCCTTAATCGCCACTATTAAGTCGCTCTCTAGCGCGAGCTCTACATCGTGGGAAGCAACAATCACCGTAGATAGGTTCGCTATTTTCCTTAGGAGCCAATGTATCCTTAATTGATTGCCTAAGTCGAGGTTCGCCGTTGGTTCATCGACGATAATGATAGGGGCACCTGTTGCGAGGGCTCTAGCTAATAGAACAAGCCGCTTTTGGCCAGTGCTGAGTTCCTCAAAGAAATCATTAGTGAGTGCCTCGATCCCCACGAATCTGAGTGCCTCCAATGCACTCTCTCGAGTAACCCATTTGCTTCCCCTCCGCGCAGACATGATTACCTCAATGACTCTCATGTTAAACATGTTCGGCGACTCCGATGGTGCATATGATAAGTATATGGATCTATCCTTCTCTTGATTCAAGTTCTTTCCATCAACGAAAACCGATCCACGCAATGGTTTCAAGGATCCCGTTAAAACCTTGAGCAGCGTTGATTTACCAACACCATTTGGGCCCAGTATTGTAGTTAAGCCCGGTGAGGGCGTGGAGAATGTTATGTCACTAATAATTACTCGTTTCCCATAACCAGCCGAGACTCCCTTGAATTCGATATTATACTTTTGCGGCACTATAGGCACCTCGATAAAGCATTAGTATTATCAATGGTATTCCAACTATGCCCGTGACCGCGGTTATCGGTATTATGTAGTTAGATACGGATCTAGAGATGGCATTTGATAGGGAGAGCATTAATGCGCCGACTATCCCCGACATGGGAAGCACCGCAGTATGGGATCCTCGACCTTCCACATACCTAGCCACATATGGGGATACTAATCCCACGAAGCCTATTATTCCGGTAAATGCCATCGCGGTGGCTATTGGTATGGATGCTAATGAAAGCACTATGAACCTGGTTCTACCTGGATCTAAGCCGCTTGCATGGGCAACATCATCGCCTAGAAGCATTATATCTAGTTGTTTTCCATAATTAAGCAGTACAATGAGAGGTATCAGTGAGGCGGCTGTTATTGCCAGTAAGTTATTCCATGATATGCCGTTTAAGTCACCATATAGGACGTAAAGAGGCTGTACTATGGCTGATGGATTAATCTCCGATATGAGTATCTCTATTATTATGATCAAGGATGAAGTTAGGAGCGTGAACATGACGCCCACTAGCACTAATCCAAGTGGTCCACCGCGGGAGCCCATATATGATACGGCTAGGCTGGTGGCTAGGGCGAAAATAAAGGCAAGCAATGGCATTGCTATAAGAGATAGGTAGGAATTAATGAGGTGCATGAGTATCAATAAGTAGGCCAGCAAGGCGCCTAGCACAGCTGCGCCCGCATTGCCTATCGTAAATGGATCGACAAGCGGGTTCCTGAAAATGCTTTGAAATGTTGCGCCGGTCATTCCTAATATAAAGCCCACCAATACTCCCGTTAATGCCTCAGGCAGTCTTATATCTAGGATTATTATTTTATAAATTCCGCTGGGCATTAGGATGTACCTTAGGGGCACCTTAACCGTGCCGATAACCATATTGATCAGTATACTTAATAGCACTAATGCGGTGAGGGTGATTTTTAGGAGCTTCATCCGCTACCCAACTCCGGCCTTATATTGTTCATTATCCAGGTCGCATTAATACAATGAGGGGGAGAGACATTAAATGAAGAAGCATGTATAATATAAGCGATTAGCTTAACTCCATAAACGGAAAGGGGTCCGGGCTCCTCAACAAGGCTTTGCCCAAGGTTTCCAATTATGTATATGTGATTCTCCTTAACTGCATTAACCGTATTTATGCCTGGCAAACTAAGTATTGCTTGAAGAGTGGCCGAGCAATTGCCCATGAAGTCCGATGCGATTATGTAATCGGCATTATAGAGGAGGAACTGTGAAGTAGAGAGTTGAGGCCATGGATTTGTGGTATTCACTACATCAATTCCGTTGGCTAGCTTTATTTCATTTCCAATAAACGTATTATATGATGCAGAGTATATTGGGTTAACGCCATCTAAGTAAATAACGGTGGGCTTCTCGCTGTTCTGGGTCGCGGAGGATACGGAGTTTAGGACCGAATTCATGGAATTAATCACGGCAGAAGCTGCTTCCGTGATCCCCAGCTTTAAACCGGTTAACCGCACGTCATTCTCTATCTGGCTCATGTTGGTGTCAGATGTTCCATTTATTATTATTATAGTCCAATTATATCCATTTATCTTCGATAATTGAGGGCCATACCAACCATAATCATAGCATATTATGCTGGGCGATGCATTAATTATGGATTCTAGGGAGGGGAACGGCCAGATCGATGATAGTATAGTCACATTGCTTTTTGGCGTTTCATTAAAGTAGGCCAATAATTGAGCTGAATATGTATCCATCTCCACAACATCATGGCCAAGGCCAAGGGAGTACAACAATTGCGTGCAGGTTGGATCCAGTGATGCTATTCTTTCCCGTGGAGTAATGGAATTCTTGCCTGTGCTATTATAAACATAGAGGAGTATCATGACTGCCACTAGCACTAGTATCCCGACCGTGATGGCTACAAGTGTGGTCCTCTTCATAAGAAATAGGATAATTATCCTATTTTTAAATTTATCCACACTACACAAAACACTAAATCAAAAGCCAAGCCTAATTGCCCTCCGCAATCCCCGTCCTTAATCGATTTTTAGAATGAGAATAGGAATCGCTGCAACTGAGAGATACGCGGATCAATATAATTATCTATATTATAACTTCCTAGGATGGGATTGATTCCCGCCCTTAAGGGCAAGGGCTTATCGCTCATTTTATCGCTAGATCTCTATGCTACCCACTATTCGTGGGGGCTTCGAGTCCAGCTTCATCACTGCTGCACGATTGGACACGATGGGTATGGGGGAATCCACTTCTATATATGCAATGGATTGTTCAAGCTTCATTGATTTAATGGGGCGTATCTTGGAACCCATAGATATATGTAATTGGCCTTGAACTCCTTGCTTAAAGTACTTATTGGGATTGAAATGCCCTCTAATCATATTTGATGCATGGCAATCAATGCATAGCACATCTCCCTCCTCTATATCATCAGCGCTTACTCCCTTCAAGGCTAATCCTACCCGTGTACCGAGCTCTGCCTCCTCATAATTCACGTCCTGTATTTGAATTGACCTAATCTCTGCCTCTATGCCCTTTGGCTGAAGTGTTAATTTATCGTGAACTCTTATCTTGCCTCCCTTAATGAATCCAAGAACCACAGTGCCCACGCTCTTCACATTGAATGCTTGATCTATTATGACCAGCGGCGAATCGCTGAGCGATGCTGGACCTAATCGTCGCAATTCCTCCAGCGCTCCATAGGCATCAAGATACTTATAGTTAGCTCCCAACTCGTTGGCTACCTTCTTCAATGGGTCGTGGTTTGAAATGACAAATACTTGCCGCATCCCCATTAACTCCAAGGTAATTAATGCCTCGCCCAGAAATGCATCTATTTGGAGGGGATTAATTAAGGCAGCATCGGCATATGCTATAGCCTTTATTAGGGGTTGATACTTCTCGGGATACTTGGTTGGCTCTATGAGGGTCACCACGTCATCATCGATTCTCCTATGATAAATCGTTATATCGGTTGAGGAACCCTTCTTAGCTAGCTCCTTATTTATAGCGTAGTCCCCTATTGTTACTGCATTAACATGCATCTGGAGAGACACTCCTGATAATATTAAAATATTAATGCGAGAAACCCATGCGGCCTCCACCCATTAAGGGAAAGCTAATAAATCATTTCTGAGCCCTAGGGCTTTATGTGTTGAGGACCGCCATCTCTGATTTTTGATGAGGTACCAGGGTTCTGAACTTCTCTGGATTCCCCTGCATTAGAACTTAACCACTTCATCTCATTCAGGTCAAGACTTTTGCCGTACTTATTTAGGTTTATGGCTTCCATTATTATTATTCCGGCAAGTATATGTTTACACAACTCGCTCCCCAGGGTATTCGCTTCACAAGTGCACTTAGCACCGTATCTACCGATTGATGCATAGTGATAAACATCATTACGGGTCTCTGACTTGAAGCTTAGACGAATCCCCGTGACGCCGGTACTTTCCTCCTTCACCTCAATTATTGTTGCTTCCCCGGCATATTCAGCTATTTCCAGTAATCTGGAGAACCTGTAACCTACCTTCTTGGAGAGAAGAAGGAGGAACTCCTTCATCCTAGCATCATTGCTATTCCCATTCACCTCTACTCAGCCTCATTAATTGTTTTCCCCACTCTTAATGATTTCGCTCGCTAATCCCCTTCTCTGGAGCACCCTGTTTAATCCTCTCACGTATTTCTGGAATAATGCATCCATTAAATTAAAGCTTTCCTCCCTTTCACCATCCTTAATTAATTCATTTCTAGAAATAAATACCACTACCCTGCAGGTCGTGCATCCAATCGATATTATATTGCTCTGGGTCCTTATTATTAAGGGGCCTCCACAATTTGGGCAGGAACGACTAGGTGCTGTCACCATGATGCTGCCTCGCATGGTTATTTTAAAGAGTAATTCTTAACTTATTGGACAGAGTTATGGTTGAATTCCTTATTAATTATATAAATCTAGACTTAAATTAACTGAATAAGTTAAAATCACGTGGACGCCGCCCACCTAACATTGCATTTCATTGATCAATTACCGAATGCATACTTAATGGAGTCCACTACCTTCTTACTTTGGGTCACAACTATATTTATTCTTGGCTGGCTTAATATTCCCAATTCATCCAATGATGCCCCCAGCGGGTTCATCACGTAAGCGCCCACCTCCTTAGCTATAACATACGCAGCAGCTATATCGAATACCCTTAATTTATTCCTGATATCCATGAAGAATAGGAAGCGGCCGAAAGATGCTAAAGTGGCCTCTAGACTTGATGAGCCAAGTGTGCGTACCTTAAATGTTCCTAAATCATCATATATCCTTTTTATTCTCGTAAATGTGTCTATCCCTATTGATGGTTCCATATATATTGAGGCAATTGGTTTATCCAATGCATCCCCCAGGGGCTTAACCGTGTTGCCCTTTACATAAATCCCCTTACCAGTCTCCGCATAATAATACGCATCCCGCTGAACATCAACTATTATGCCGGCAATTAGGTCCTTCATCTTGGGATCCCCTGAGTACCTAGCTACGCCTATCGACACGGAGTAAAATGGTATGTCCATTACGAAATTCAGGGAACCATCCAATGGATCTATCACAAATAGGTAATATGGGTTATCACTTATCTTAACCAAGTTTCGCTCCTCTGTTAAAACAATTGCTGGAACGCCCTTCTCCTTCAGATATCCTATTATGAAGTCCTCAACCTCCCAATCTATTCGCCTAGTAACATCGCTCTTCCCTTCCTTAATTATGGATTTATAGGATGCATCAGTGGATTTGCTTATAATGAGGGAAGCAGCGCCCCTGCCCACATCCACCAGAATCGACTTGATATCGATATCCACTCTAAACTTTATTTACTTGTATTTTAAAAATATTTGGCAAAAACCCTTAATCTAGTTACGAATTGAAATGTTAACCTCCCTAAATTTGGACAATGATGCTCTACTTCCTACCTGCCATGTCTATACATGAAATCGCCTCGTTAAGCCCTCGTAAAGTTAAATAACTCACCCAATAACTATATGCGTAAAATGAAGGAACTCGAAGAACTGGAGATACCTAGGTACACGCTGTTTGGGCCCGGAGCCATAAATAACATCAGTAAGATATTGAATATGCTGAAGCTGGGGCCAAGTGCATTAGTATTAACTGGGACCACTCACAGCAAGAAGGCCCTAGGCAGCTTAATGGGAAGCAACATAATTACGGAGGAGGTGGACGCGGTTAATGCTGACGTAATAATAGGCCTAGCGCATAGACACAAGGGGGCGGATGCTGTGATAAGCATTGGGGGAGGAAGAATAGTGGATGCGGGAAAAGCCATTGCATTCCTACTGGATAAGCCATTCATATCTGTTCCCACGGTGGCTAGCCATGACGGCATAGCGTCTCCCTACGTTTCCTACACGCTTCAATTAGAGTTAATGAGGCTAGGGTATCCTAAGATCCATAAAACACCCCTCGCAATAATAGCGGATACATCTATAATCACGGAGGCGCCTAGACGATACTTAACCGCCGGCATCGGTGAATTAATAGGTAAATTAATTGCAGTGAAGGACTGGGAATTGGGGGCAAAAATAAAGGGGGAATCATTTAGTGAATACGCAGCGACTCTGGCATTATCTAGTTACCAAATAATAATGAGGAATAAACAGAACTTGAAGAGGCATGATGAGGGAGCGACCAGGATAGTGGTTAAGGCCCTAATAGGGTGCGGCGTGGCTATGGCGATAGCCGGCAGCTCACGACCATGCAGCGGATCCGAGCACCTCTTTAGTCATGCATTGGAGCTCTTGGCTAAGGAACGGGGGATGAGGAGCCCACTACACGGCGAGCAAGTCGCCTTGGGCACCATAGTGATGGCTTACTTGCATGGCCTTAATTGGCGCAGAATAAAGAAGACAATGCAGGAACTAGGCATACCCACTAAGCTAAGCGATATAGGTATAGATAAGGAAATTGCTATGGAGGCCTTAACCATGGCTCACACAATAAGGCCCGATAGATATACTATATTGGGAACGGATGGCATAACAAGGAAGGCGGCGGAAACGGCATTGGAAGTTACTGACCTCATTTAATCATTTAACACATAATGGCGCAATAGCCATGGGAGAATCAACTAGAATGTTGGGTATAAATATATGGATTAAGGAGTTCACCTACGCATTTGGGTTGGCGATGAATTAGTGTGAAGCCTCCTCGTGAGGGAACCCAGGAAGCTCGTTGCCTCATCAGGCTTATCCTTTGATAAGTGCCAAATATCCAGCGATTCATCCACTACATACATTATTGACTTTGACTTGGATGTCTTAACCTTCCTCTCTATCTTAATAACTCTCTCTCCAGCTAATTTACTTAATAATCTAGCTGCCTTCAATATATTCTTGTGCCTCTCATCAAGCCCCGCCACCCTTACCAGAACCGTCGCTTTTAGGGTTAATTTGCGCCCCTTACTGCGGCGAATCAATTCAACTATTGCCTTAGTTATTTTAGTGTCGAGATCCTCCATATTACTCACCTATCACTCTCGGTATATTTCTAGAGAAGGGGGGGTATATTATTCCTTTCTCTGTAATAATCCCAGTAACGTACTTAGGGGGCGTGGGGTCAAATACTGGATTATAGACCGGAACCCCCTCCACCGTTATGGGTACACCCCTTATTTTCCTCACCTCGTCCGGATCACGCTCCTCTATAACTACTTCATCAACTTTGCTCTTCATATCGAACGTGGATGATGGAGCCAATGCATAGAATGGAATTCCGAATTCATGGGCTATTATGGCTTCCTTCATTGTGCCTATCTTATTGAAGACATGGCCATCCCTCAGTATTCTGTCTGCCCCCACCATCACGCTGTTCACCATGCCTTTATACATGACTAGGCCAACCGCGGTATCAGTTATCAGCGTCGTCGGTATGCCCTCCATTATTAATTCATATACGGTCAACCGTGCACCTTGAAGCCAGGGCCTTGTTTCGGGAGCTATCATGGAAACCTTAATCCCCAATGCATGTGCTATCTTAACTGGGGCCGTCGCGGTCCCTAGCCCTGTTCCCGTGGCTAATCCACCTGCATTACATTGAGTCAGCACGGTGTCTCCCTCGTTTATTTTTTCCAAACCATAGAGCCCCATGGCTATTTCAGCCTCATACTCCTCGTTGAATATTACGTTGGCCTCCTCTATTAAGAGCTCCCGTAGCTGTGTCGGGGTCCTGGCTGTGCCTTCATTAATGTATTTGGTGGCTTTATCTAGCATTCTCTTGGTTGCCCAAGCCAAATTAATTGCCGTGGGTCTAGCGGCATCCAACACGGTCTTAGCCCTTCGCAATGCCTGTATTGACTCCTCCAAGCTAGAGGGGAGGGAGTTAAATAATGCAAGCACCATACCATATGCCGCAGTTATGCCTATTGCGGGCGCGCCTCTCACCTTCATGCTATGTATAGCGTCCGCCGTGGTTTCCGGCGAGGATAGAGTAACATAAGTAGTCTCGAACGGTAACTTAGATTGATCAAGAAGAATTAAGTGTCCATCATTTCTCCATTCTATTGGCCGCACCTTTGGCTTATATAAATGCTTTATATCATCAATAGTCGGTTTCATAGATGCACCGACACCGTTGCTGTTAGGTTGTTTTTTAAGGTTTCTCCATAATTATAAATGCCATTGACGAAGTGTTATTTGCCGGTAGCCGACATAAATAATTTATATATAAATGCCAATACCCTTAATTTTCTAAGAGATGCATTACTTACATTAAATTCATCCTTAAGAGACTCCATTATTTTACTACAATCATTTATACTTAGTTTATTACATATACAATCAATATTATTACATTCTATTAATGCATCAATGAGATCCATCGGCACGCCCCGCCGCATTGCGCTGCCCACGGGCTCTATTAGCTCAGCCACAAATTGATAAAGGGCATCAATTAAGGCTAGCCTAAGCTCATCAACGCCTAACACGACCGACTCAGCCAAAGTAATTACCTTAACGCCCAATTCGTTGGCTAATTGAGAAGCGGAATCATTGGAGAAGCCCCTTGCCACCACCATGGGCTTTACGCCCAGCACTACGGCATTAGTATACGCTTGCCTTATTCCGCTCACATCAATTCTACCCGACTTAACCTCGACGGCATACTTAACCCCAGCGGGATCCATCACCAATAAATCGACTTCCCCAACCTCAACCCCACCGGATTCTACCTTAACCCTGCTCCCAAGCACGGAATACCCCAGATTACCTAGAAGAGAGGCAACATACTCTTCAAAACGTTCACCCATGATGTGTAAAGCTCCACGCTTCGCTATAAGCATTATGACTAAAACAAGTGGATCCAATACTCAGGGCCTAGTTACTGCCATGCCTCTCAGAGCTCATCAAGGAATTGAGGCGGCGTTTATCTACCTTAGAGGTTGACCGGAATCCATACCTTAAATGCTGCAATAAAAAATATATATGCCTATATTCAAGTAACGCCCATGGACATAATTAAAGGCGAGGGCACCACCATTTGCTGGAGTGACCCGGATGATATGAGGGAGTGGTTTGCAGGTAAGGATAAGGGCCTTAGAGATAAGGTAATGGAGATGAGGGAGGCAGTGAAGACATTCATAAAGCCGGGGAATTCATTAATGTTCGGCGGCTTCGGCTACGTTAGAACCCCTGTCGCATTCGTCCACGAAATGATTAGGCAAGAAATTAAGGACCTTAAATTGCTGATGGTACCCGATAATTACATATACGGACTCCTCCTATTAGCTGGCGCATCAAGCGAAGTAGAGCTGGCGTTCACCGCCTCCCTAGAGGTCAGGGGATTATTGAGGGGGATACGGAAACTATTCGAGACGGGCAAAGTCAAGATACTCTCCGAGTGGTCTCTCGGCAGCTTTCAATGGAGACTCAGAGCTGCGGCCATGGGTATTCCCTGGACCCCCATACGTTCATTGCTGGGAAGCGACACGTTTAGGAAAAGCGCTGCCATGCAAGTGACTGATCCAATGACTGGGAAACCCATAACAATGGTGCCCGCCTGTTGGCCTGATGTGGCTGTGGTTCATGTGCATAAGGCAGATAAATATGGCAATGCACAAATAATTGGACCACTAATGGCCGATTTCAACCTAGTGAGGGCAGCCAAGAATCTCGTGATAGTTACGGAGGAATTAGTGTCGCCTGAGCATGTTAGGGAGGAACCATGGAGAACTACCATACCTCACTTCCTAGTGGATGCGGTGGTAGTTCAACCATATGGTGCCCATCCAACATTAATGCCAACAAAGTATTATTGGGATGAGGATCACCTCTATGAGTTTCTCAAGGTCACCGAAAACGAGGAAGGGGCCCGAGAATATATTAAGAAGTACATAATTGATTCAAAGGATTACTGGGACTACTTAGAGAACAAGGTTGGCTTAAAGAAGTTGAAAATGCTGGAGGATATAGAGGAGGGATTCATGGAGCCCGAGTATCCATGGGTGAATAGGAAATGAACTTCAGCAAAACTGAATTAATGGCGATAGCGGCTGCTAGAATGATAGCGAAATCCCAGGCGAAAACCATATTCGTTGGAACCGGATTACCATTGCTGGCAGCCACCCTAGCTGCGAGGCTTTACATGCATGAAATAACGTTAATATATGAATCGGGCGGGATATCTCACGCGCCGAGGCATTTACCGATATCGGTGGCCGATACCAGAACCTATAAGGGCGGCTTCATGACGACTACCATGGATTACGTCATGTCACTAGCATCAACTGGTCGCATAGATCTAGGATTATTGGGTGGAGCGCAAATAGATCCATATGGCAATTTAAACACGACCGTGATAGGCCCATGGGAAAAGCCATTAGTTAGACTGCCGGGAAGCGGTGGAGCCAATGAGGTTGGTTCCCTCTCTAATAAGGTAATGATAATAATGAGGCAAGATAAGAGGAAGTTTGTGCCTAAGGTTGACTTCATAACAACGCCTGGATGGCTGCAGGGAGGGGACTCAAGGAAGGAGGCGGGATTGCCGACTCCGTCTGGTCCCTGGATGGTGGTGACGCAGCTTGGATTATATGACTTCAACGGCAAGAATAGGCGAATGAGATTAATAGCATTAATGCCGGGAGTATCGCTGGATGAGGTACAATCAAACAGCAGCTTCGAGATAGAGGTAGCCGATAACGTGGGAACTATCTGTGACCCAACTGAGGAGGAAATAAAGATACTGCGCGATATAGATAAGTATAAGATATTGACGGGCAAGGAGGAGTAATTCCGGTATACATAATTCCTCTCCGTCTCTTTATTACTGGTTAATTAAGTCCCAATAAGGGCATAAGAGAAGTAGCGAAGATGACTAGCCTTAACACGGGCAAGTTTATAATGGGTGCAATGCTTCATAGATTAATGCTGGTGCGAGTTAAGTCCAGGTTCGCTAATAATGTGGAGAAGGAGCTTGACCTCTCCCCAGTTACATTGATAAGCGGATTCCCAGGAATCGGCAAGTCACTGATACTCAAGGTAGTCCATGGATTATTATCCGGCATTGGAAATGATTTAAATTCCATACTTATGATGGAGGGCAATGTGGAGCTGACATTCAATACATCCCAGTGGAAGGTGGGCGATATGAATGAGAAACTTTCAGCCGTTAACTTGCCCACAATAGATGGCATGTTAACCATAGCGGTGACCAGACATGGGAATGCCGTGGAGCAAGTGATTCGAACCGATAAAGGCACTTTACTGGTATCCAGGAGGGGGGCTGAGGGAAGCTTCATTAAGGTACCTCTAGAAGTGGAGGTAAAGGATGCAGGGTTATTCCTGTCCGCGGAGGGATTATCCCTCAAGGGAAGTAATGCTGTTCAATTAATAGATGAATTCGCAACACTATATGAAACCATCATGGAGATGGTGCGGTTCACTGCACGACAATTAACTAATCTAAGGGTGTACTACTTAGGCCCCTACTTTGATTTCCCACCTATCTCCAAGATAAGCGGGAAGTCCTGGGTTGGGGCCCACGGCGAGTACACTGTCGAGGTATTGGCCAGGCTAAGCATGGAACCGAGAATGGATGGAAAGATGCGGTTCCTGCGGAAGGCCATTGATGGACTCGGCTATAGGCGATTACGGGCTGGCCTCGTGGGCGATGGAGTTGGAATAACTTATGTGGATAAGAACAATAATGAAATAATGGGCGGGGAAGTGCCATGCAGTTTAAAGACCATATTGGCAATAGCCACTCAATTAATGATTAGCGAGACGGGGAGCATAGTGCTAATAGATAACATGGATTATTGCCTAGACGAGAACACCAGCGCAGTCCTAGCCTCAATATTACGGGAGCTCGGCGCTGGCAAGCAAATAATCGGCGAGATACATACGCCCCTCTTATCCAATAGCGTTGATAGTAATTATGTGACCATCCACGCGGTGGGTTAGTGAATGAAGACGCGGGATCCATATCTAATTAATAGAGCCCTAACTATAATATCATACGAGTACGGCAAGGGCGCAGTGGAGAGATTAATGAGCGGGAACCTAAGCGTTGAATTCAATCCCCTGCTGAACAGGATTAGGCAGCTTTATTATAATGGAGAGCTAGCATTCTCCATTAGGGCAAGCGATGGCTACTTATTGCCCACCCTCCTCGGGGCACGCTTCATCGACTCATATGCCATAGTGAAGGATGAAGCCGCGCCATTCATACGGCAAGGAAGGAATGTTCCCCTCTCCATGATAATTAAGATCATTAATGCAAGGGCGGGAATGGATATAGCTATCAAGGATCAATCAGGTACTGTAATAGCGGTGGGTCGCCTCATGGTTTCCCCAAGCGAGTTAAGGGGGCTTGGGAGGGGATTCATCATAAGGACCCGCCAGCACCTAGGAAGCCACGCACCTGGGGATGCAGGGAATCAGTGACTATCCTCCTTACATCGAAGAACATGGAGAGCACTCTTGGGAGCCTATCCACTACGTCGAGGGGAGTTATGTGGAATCCCTTATCAATCACGGCTAGGTCGCCGGCTAAGCCAGTTATGAATGCGGCTATAGCTGCCGCCTCAAGTTGATCACTTAACTTAAATGCTAAGTACGCCGTTACACCCGTCAATACATCACCAGTCCCCCCAATCGCCATTCCGGGATTACCCGTCTTATTCAGCTTCATCCTAACCCCATCCGTTACGACATCGGTATTGCCCTTAAGTAGAACTATGGAGCCCGGCGCCTTCTCAGCCACTATTTTCCTAACGAATTCACCTCGCTCCAATGGATCAACAGCGTTGATCTCCACTCCGAATAATTGCTTGAATTCCCCTGCATGCGGGGTAATTATTAATCCCTTCAATAAATCAAGCCTGCCGGAGTTGCCTATTGCCTTTATTGCGTCTGCATCTATCACCACTTTCTTGCCCATCTTAACGGCGGAATCAATTATATTAACTACAGCTCGTTGTGTTTCTTCCTTCAGGCCTAGGCCGGGGCCAATTGCTAGTACGTGGAACTTCCTCATCTCCTCCACTATGAAATCCACATGTGACTCCCCCAATGTATCTCCATCTAATGGGATGGAGATTATGCTGGGATTATTGCTGCGTATATCATGCGCAACGTCGTGAGGAGCATAAATATTAACTAAGTCAGCCCCCATAATTAGCGAGGATAACCCGGTGAATAGGGCTGCACCAGTGAAGTCTCGGGATCCCCCCACCACCATTATTCTACCATTATCTCCCTTTTTGGAGTTAATGTCTCTCCCATATTTTAATAATAACATGTCGCCTGCTCCCACTATTAGAGATGCCTCCTTGGGTATGCCTATATCTGCCACAATTAATTCGCCCACGTATTGCTTGGCTGATTCAGCGAGTAAGCCGTGCTTAGCCATATGCATAGTCACGGTTATGGCTGCCTTTACTGCCTTATCCCAAACATTGCCCGTGTCGGAATCAAGGCCGCTGGGGACATCAACGGCCACCTTAGGCGTGGAGGACATGTTCATTAAGTCAATGGCGGTTGCATGGGGTTGCCTTAATCGTCCCTTAACTCCAATGCCTAGAACTGCATCAATTATCACTTGAGGCCACTTCAATATTAAGTCCTGATGCATTAGAAGCGTATATTCATCCCTAGCCTCTATTATCCTGCACCTAAGTAGATTCATGCATATCCGTAAATTAGTGGCTGCCGGTTCTTCCGATACCTCGCTTGCCTTGCCTAGCAAAATTATAATAACATTACGACCGCTATTCAATAAGTAGCGGGCGGCAACGACGCCGTCTCCGCCATTATTGCCCAAACCAGCGACCACCGTTATATTTAATGCATTGGGGTATCTATGCATTACTACGTCTGCAACTGCCTTTCCAGCATTCTCCATTAATATTCTATCACTCACGCCTAAGTACTCGGCGTTTTTATCTAGGATCCTCATTTCAATTGTTGAAATACTATCCATACCGTTAAGGGCAGCGCTCAAATTTAACATTTGCTGCCAATAACAGTTTGTCCTTCTTCCATTTCGCTCATTTTATCATCTTAAGCCTAGAGACTTAACTCCCCACCACACGCTTATCTGCAATATGGGTCTCTTCAAGCCCAAGGACGTGGGACCCACATCTTCAGCTCCTCATTTCTAACCCTTGGGGCAGAGTCCTCATTGGACGGATCCATTAAAGCCGCAAATAAGAAATGTCATTAATCTATTTAATGTGAAAACGATTCAGCTCATAACACCCAAAGCCTTTTAATTAATGAGGTTAAGTGGTGTGAAGTCATCCTCCTAGAAGTAAACGGAGAATAATGGGATAATTTGCATAGTGAATTCGTAAATATATGATGGGAAAAATGACGCATTATTTATGAATTAAGGAGCTTTCTGATTGCATTACCTAAGAACTAAATTCAGTGCCGAATCTATAGAATATGGTCCTGCGCCAGTGAATAGCAATAATAAGGCACCTATTAGAAACATGAGATCTAAATCCCATCCAGGAGACATGCCTGTTGGGAATGGCTTCTTCATTTTAGTGGTGCTCACTATAACTAATGCAATGAAGTATATAGTCAGCACGGCCGCCGTGAAGCCAGTTAATAGGCCTAGGATTATGAATATTGAGCCAAGAAATTCTATTATTGCGGCTAAGTCAAAGAGCGCTGGATGTACCCCCATTTGCTTCATGGCTTCCCTAAGCTGTCCCCTCATGCGTGAGCCGGGCATTTTGGGAATGCCGTGGGGTAGCAATGCTATGCCGTACAATACTCTATATATAAGTAAACCGAGCCCTATTGCGCCTTGTGACCTAAGGGGTTCTATTATTGCCTGGAGCATCGCATATACCATGTAATCAATTGACATAACAGTCCATTAAATCAACTATTTAAAAATAGTTAATCGGCAGTTCACCTGCCCATTGTATTCAACATACAATTATTATTGTTGTACAGTAGCGGCCAGATTGTTAAATTCACGATAATAATTATGATATTTATTTAAATTATAAACAAGCATGAACTATTCACAACAATAAAACCACCCATGATAAAGAGGCGGTAAGCCTTATTCTAAGTAGCAGCATTAGTAATTGGCTTTCTTGAAAATGATGCGGCCGGTGGGATTTGAACCCACGATCTACGGCGATCCCCCCGCAAATGGATGGGGGGCCGTCGTCCTGATCCAGACTAGACTACGGCCGCTTAGGCTCTCAAGAGTTAAGAGCTTTTAAAAATTTTCCTTAAAAACAATGCGAATCCAAGGCTAGTATCCATAGAGTTAAGGGGAGTCAGATTGATTTAAGTATCTTCATGAGGGATTTCGAGGTTAAACTGCTTATCTTGATTGTATTCTTGTTGGACTCCAACATGGATTGCTCATTACCTATTAGAACCACCTTGAAATTGCTGAACATGGAGCGCACGTTATTTATGGGTTCCATGCTTAATTCATCATCCTCGCCATCCGTTATCAGGACCAGTTTATAATCCCTTAGCTGTGGATTTCGACGGGCGTCCTCCATAGCCATGTTAACGGCTGCCGTTATATTGGTGCCACCCAATGGAATTAAGGAGAGGAGGGTCTTTATTATTTCCTTTTTATCGCTTATCGCTGGGTATACTTGCTGGTCGAAAAACCTCACTTGTACATTGCTTCCCTTCATGACTAGAACGGTCGCCAACGCGGTTGCCCACGTTATTTTGCTTATGCTTCCGAACTCGAATAAGTTATTCATTACGGTATAAAACATGCTGCCGCTCTTATCTATGAGTAGATATACCTTGGGTTTCTTGGTTAGTTTTCGCTCATTGACTAGGATATTATTAGTACCTAATTTATAGGCATATAGGGGCTTTGATACGCGCATTAATGCGCGATCAGATGGAGTGACGTCGCGTAATTCAGCCATATGCGATAATTTCTTTATTCCTGATGATATTCCCTTATAGACTACGTCCTCCTCTTTCAATAGATCCATCTTATACTTGACGTCCGAAATTAGTTTAACCAATGAGTCAAGCATGTTTATTAGACGAGTCCTGTAGGGATCTATATCTGTGCTCAATAATATGTCGGCAACTTCATGCCCAATGGAGCTGCCCATTATGGACTTTACCTTCTTAACCGTTTCATTAATGCGCCTCATGTTGCCGAGGTAAAACGATAATAGGGAACGTATTTCCCGTTCTATTATTGCCTTATTTTCCTTCGAGGAGGAAGATCTATTGGTCGAGTCATTAACCATTTGCCTAAAGCCCTCGCTTCTCTCCATTTTGCTAAGTAGATTACTATATATCCTAAGCATCTTAACAGCCATGAGTTTTGAGAGGTGACCATTCAATTTAGTTACCCTAACGGCCTCGCCATATTGATCGCTGCGTATATACGTGTTAACCAAGTGATACCATAATATGTCCTTCTCATCCTTTAAATCGCTTAATTGCCCCAGCATGGGGCTTCTATAATGCAAATAAAATGAATCTATCAATGCATATTGAGGTATTTTATCCATACTGGGCACCATACGTCTCCTGCTCTCCATGAACACCTCACGAAGCCTATACCTGGCTAGCTCATCATCATAGTCAACATTAAGAAGAATGCCGCGCCTCCTCTTCTCACTGCTCATTCATTATCATCTCCTCCAGCTTCTCTATTGTGCTCATCATTTCATCTATCTCGTACTTATATAGGCTGTAAAGGCTCTTATCCCACTTAGACTTAATTGAGCTCATTGTTTCCCTGGCATCCATGAGTCTCGTCCGCGCATCATCTATTATGTTGTTACTCAATAGCGCTTTTGCCTCGCTTATTAAATCATTTATTTTAAGGAGCTCCTCAGGCATATGAGTCATGGCAAAGGCTTCATACTCGCTTAATTGATCCTTGTTTTGAATCAAGTACTTAGCCACCCTTATGGCGGCTACCTTAAGCATCATGGGAGTGACCTCCTCAGGCTTGAACCCCTGTATCAATAGAAGCGAGTATGCGTAGAGGGGTATCTTTATTCTTGTTCTATTACTAATGGGTATGTGCTCGACGTAATCCGCTATCACGGGCGACAATATCTTAGATATATCCTTAGTGTTGCTAAACACGTAATTAACCTGCATTTGGTTTAATGCTCGTATATCATCCATCGAAGCAAGCGGTCTTAGCTCATCCATTTCCCGCCTCAAATTCCATCCCTTTATCAATAAATTCTCAGTGTCCTCCGGCAATACATACTCTGTGAAGGCCCTCATGGGGAACCTATCAAAGAGAGCCTGAAGCTCCTCCTCGTCTGGAACCCTGTTACTGCTGCCGAAGACTGCCCACGTCTTTACAGGGATTATCTTATCGCCATCATACACTACCCTCTCGTTAAGGAGAGAGAGAAGAGTATTGAGGATCGCGCTGGATGCATTGAATATTTCATCCAATAAGGCTAACTCACTCTCGATTATTGAATTAGCATAAATGCGCTCCACCTTGCCCTCCAGCAGCTTCGCTATATCTATGGGCCCAAGTATTTCCTCCAGGTCCGTGAACTTAGTTAACTGCCTATAGAACCACTTAATATTAGTTAATTTGGATAAAGTATATACGAGGGTAGTCTTAGCGGTGCCGGGGGGACCCACTAATAGAAAGTTCTCCCTCGACAAGACGGAAACAAGTATGCCCGATATCTCATCCGAATACTTATAAAACATGTCGTTAAGCTTCTCATTTATGTTCTTTATCCTAATTATTGATTCGTTAATGTTCTGCATTACCTATTTTTTATCGAGTCACTTAAATATAAGGTTTTTTCCATAAACCACTGCAAAACAATTTTGACGAAAACGAAAGAAGCCGCCATTTAGGGCCGTGGAGGAAACATTCAGGGGATCCTTAACTTCATGAAGCCATGTTGAAAGAAGCACTTATCCTCCATCATGATGTTCTTCATAATTCCTTAATTATATAAGGACCATTTTCTATAAAGCATTATTCTCAAGCGTAAAAGATGAAGAATACGTAAGAAGTCCCCGTAGGCAACGCTTAAAATCTATGTAATAAATTACGGAGTTAGTGAGCATTAAGGATATAGCCACTGCGTATGAATCATTAAGTAAACGAGACTTAAGGGTATTAATGGTGATTGAGGCCCTTCATAGATATCATGAATATGTACCGCTTGAGCGGCTAGTGAGGTGGCTCAAGGAGGATGAGGACTCCACGCTTAGATCAATTAGGCAATTAAATAAGTATGCATTAGTATCCAGGTCAGGCGGATTGGGCTACCGATTAACGTTTAGGGGTTACGATGTATTGGCCATACATGCATTGGCTAAGATGGGTATAATAGAATCATTATCGCCATCCCCCATAGGATCAGGAAAGGAATCCGATGTATATGCGACACGACTAATTGCTGGGAGAGAGGGGGTCGTTAAGTTTCATAGATTAGGCAGGGTAAGCTTTAGGAATGTGAGGAAGTATAGACTATGGCTAGGAGAGAGGAGGCATGTTTCATGGCTATATGAATCCAGGATATCGGCTCACATGGAGTATGTGGCATTGGTGGGCACCTACAAGGCCGGCGTACCCGTGCCGCGACCAATCGCCGTCAATAGGCATGCGATAGTTATGAGCTATATAGATGGAGAAAAACTGGCTGATGCCAACTTAAGTGATCCAGTTACTACTTGGGAGCAAATAATGAATGCCGTGAAGATAGCGTTCGAGGCTGGCTACATACATGGTGATTTAAGCGAATTCAATATAATAATGGCGGAGGATAAGCCGTATTTAATTGATTGGCCGCAATGGGTACCAACCAAAATAATAGGCAGTATGGAGAAGCTCATCAGTGATATAAGGAACCTGGCCACATTCTTCGCTAGGAAGCATAATTATAGGCCAAACATAGATGCGGTAATTGAGGAGTATGGAAGGAAATATAGTGAATTGAAACTAGAGAAGCCTGATGCAACTTATAGCAAGTTATTGGATGAATTGATTCACATGATCCGTAATGAATCCGGAGATCATGAGGATGTATCTTAGAATCATTCAATTATTAAGGATCATTGAATTGCTTAGAGGGGGTTCTTGATCCGGTAAATACTTAATATGCTTAACTATATAATTATTGAATGCATAACTTCGATGAAGTGATAATAGTGACGGAGGATTGGGAGATTAATTACGATAAATTACTTAATGCATGTAAACGACTCGGGGATAAATGTATCATGCTTAATTTGTCTAGCGATGATGGATTAAACATGCTGCTGCGATATGGTGTGGAGGACCTCATGGCGAAGATACCGTTGATTCTAATAAAGCGGGAGAATCGATATTATAAACTCGGCATAGAGGATTTCTTGAAGCTAATCCAACTCACTTAAGCGGCTTCAGGAAGAGTACCTTACCATACTTAGATAATTCGCCGAGTATTAAGGGGAGGGGCTGATCGTTCTCGCTATTGAAGCCGGCGATTCTCACATCGCTCTCCGTTAATCTTACATAGCCCTGCTCAAATCTTATGGTGGCTTCCTTGGATCCAAACACTACCTTAAACTTGACCCTATTATCATACAACAGCTTAGCTACGCCCTTAACGGTATTAACCTGTTTAGGAGTTGGCTTGCCCCTGGGCCTCCTCTTCTTTAACTCGCCTAGCTCCTTCTCATTTAGTTCGCCCTTTATTATTCCCTTGACTTTAGTTACCTTGGCTAATCCATCCTGGGTATAGCCAAGGATCTCTACATTATTTATATTGCTTAATCTATTCAATAACTCCTCCAAGCCTATATCCTCTATATCCTCCGTCATTTAATACAACAATAATTACAACAATTTATAAATATTGATCAATTATGCGAAATATCGGGAAAAGGGAAGAAATTAATGGAGGGGCATCGCTTGATTGGGATTTGATTAGGCGAAGCCGCTGAGGAATTTGCCGGGATGTAGCCTCAGCCATTCCTTGGAGTCAACCTTGAATGAGTGCTCTATCTTCTCTCTGTGGAAGTTATTCAGGGTGCAGAACGGCACTATTCTGCCATCCGGCTCTGCATAGTGAATATCGCACCTCTGTATCCTCTGCACATCGAAGTTCATGGTATCCATGAAGTGCATTATGCCGAGTCCCACTACATTCATCATGAATTTGCCCAGTGCATCGTAGCTCTTCGAGATGAGCACATCCTGAAGCAGGTCCCTCACGGCCTTATGCTTAACGTGCCTAAGTAACTTAAGCGTCTTAACCTTGCCAACCTGCGTCCAAAGACCGCCCTTCACTGCAGTGTTATATATGTCCCATATATCCTTCTCAAATGCATCTACATCCACTAACTTAGTTATTGGCACAATATCCTTCTGGTCCTCATCATAATAGATAAACGTGGATGCACCGCACACGGGGTTGTTGGTGAAGAGCGGCTTAGGCTTCCCAGTCAATACCTCCATCATCTTGCCAAGGGCAACTGGCCAATTAACTGGGCGCCAATCCCATCTGCTTATCTTTCCTCCAGTCTGCTTCTCTACCTCTATTATTACGTCCGGTATCGTTATCCTGAAGTTCCTTAACTCATCCTTAGTGTAATCAGTCTTGGCTCTGCCAGAGAATGAGACTGGCTGAACATTTATCCACCTAACAACGTCCCTATTCTTTATGGCGAAATCAAGTATCTCGCCGATGTCCTTCTCATTATAATTCTTAGCCATTGTGACGACTAGAACTAGGGAGTGGTGGTTCAACTTCCTAGCATTCTCAATGACCTTATTCTTCAACGCCGCATAGGCCTTTGGATCATATAGCCTATGTCTCCAGACCCCCTTATTATTTGGATTAATTGTGTCGAACTGAAGATATAGAGTGGAAACGCCTGCATCGAGTAGCTTCTTATAGAAGTCGGGCTCATTTGCAACCCTTATCCCGTTCGTATTGACCTCAACATGATCAAAGCCCAACCTCTTAGCCATGCTCACTATCTCAGGTAAGTCATTCCTAATGGTGGGTTCCCCACCACTTAATTGAAGCGCATTTGGAGCCCAGGGCTTCTCATTTCTAAGGGTGCGCATCATGTACTCTATTTGCTCTAGGGTAGGCTCATAGACATAGCCGGCCGCGAACGCATTGGCAAAGCAAACGGGGCACTTCATGTTGCACCTATTAGTGACGTCTATTATCGCGAGCGCAGTATTGGTCTTATGAACAGGGCAGAGGCCACAGCCGAATGGACAGCCGCCTGCCTCCTCATAGTACTCCAAGGTAGTATTGGGGTTAGCCACGCCCTTCCCTATGTAGTCTGGGTTATCCCACTGCAGGAAGTAGTAATACATCTCTGCATCTCCCCAGTACATATCGGTGAATGTGCCGTGCTCGGGACACGTCTTCTGGAGCCAAATCGAGCCTCCCTCCTCATATACTACCATTGGTAACTGCCTATTGCATACGGGGCAGACGGATGTGCTCGTCTTTATTACCCTCACGCCTTGGGGTAACTTGAATTGCTTCTTCCAATTCTCCTGTATTTTCTCATTAAATAGAATCCTCTTGTAGCTCTCAGGCATTTTGAACCTGGATATATCCACCAACTGCGTGGTGGTCTCCACGGATGCCTTGACCACGGTTGTTGTTTCCGTCATTAAATCCAAAGTAAGCGATCGGCTTAAAAATTTTATACCCAACTAATACTCTCAGTAGTATGAGTTATGAGGAACTAAAGAGACTCGCAAGATTGATCGGATACTCATCCTACCAATTAAAAGCCTACTTAACCCTAGTGGAGAAGGGGCCTCTCACAGCCAAGGACATTGCTAGAATAGCCGGAATACCTGCATCAAAGGTATACAGCGTGCTCTCAAGCTTAACGAGGGACGGCATAATATACTCGGAGCAGGGACGGCCCCTTAGATTCATAGCTAAGCCCCCCCGTGAAGTATTCTCCACTATACTGGAGAAGCTTAATGGGTACATAGAATCGACGAAGCCCATAATAGATTCGCTTCAATTGCTATATGAGTCCAATAATCCCAGTAAAGTCATGGCTCAAAGCGATATATTCTTCATTGTAAAGGGCCTGGAAAGCACGAAGCAATTAATGCGTAAGGCCTTAAATGCCTCCTCAATCGATATAGCCGTTCCATACATTGACCTCCTAGATAATGAAGCAATTGCGGACATAGATGCAGCATCAAGAAACAGCGAAGTAAGGCTTCTCGTTACGGATAATTTAATCGAGGTGGCTAGGCGATTGCCTCCGCGCGTGGTGGCTAGGACTAGAAACGGTATGTTTGGTGCCGGCATAATAGGGGATGGAGTTGTATTGACGGTTAAGTATGATAGCACATACCTGACCCTGTACTCCATACAGGATTATTTATTGGACATAGCTAAGACTTACTTCAACTCCCTTTGGAAGGATGCATTGCCGATAAGGGATCGTTGAGCGATTAATCCATGGGAATTGCCTTCGCTATGAATATCTTTGACCCATTACAGTCGCGGGTCTCCATTATTTCAATTATCTTAACCTTAGCTCCCTCAGGTAAAGTAGAGCCACTGGGGCACTTTATGCCAGGACAGCCGCACGCTGATGCATCATATGTGACTATCATTCCCTCCACGACATATCGCAGCTTCAGGGGTATAATCAATGGATCCTCCACCACGGCCACCGGCACCATGTTGCCTCCAGTTAGGAGGCACTTAAATGGCGTCGGCAAGTTAATTGATCGCACATCAATTATACGATATATGCGGCCGGGCTTTAGCCTACCCATACATATATCATATAGCTTGCATCTATGACACTCATCAGGAATCCCGAACACGCGAAAGGACTCGCCCACTATTGCTTGCTCCTTGCTTGCGAGGGTTATCCTTATCTTATCATTATCCATATACGTATACTATACGTATACTTTAATTTATAAAACTACCCTAGGGATGATTAAATTCCTCCAATTATCGAGGGATTCCTTACAGATAGTGGGCGAATCCAGCCTGAAGAAGCGGGGAGGGAGTCACAGCGATGACACATGCCTTGGCGATGGTTTCCCTGAAATCCATTAAGATGCATCACCTTTATTAATTTTGAAATTATGCGCTATTAATGGATGAAAAGGAGACCAAGGAAATCATTGACTTGCTGCACACAATAAACAATAAATTGGATGCCTCAGGGATAGGGCTTCTTGCGGAGGCCGATGCATCTAATAGGATAGAGGAATTGCTTAAATTATTGATGGAGCCTAAGGTAATTGATGTAATATATAAAATTACTCAATTAATAGATACCTTAAGCAAGGTGAATCCATTGACTATAATGCTATTATCAACCTTAATTAGTTGCATATCATCATCGCTAGACATAAATGCTGTGGCTAATGCCCCGAAGGCTACATTAATGGATCTACTTAATCAATTAAACAGCGAGGACACTCAACGCGTGCTTGGCTTATTGTTAAATGCAATTCGCCAATCCTCCGCATGCATAAATAATATTGTTCCGCATCAATCCTCCAATGGCAGCTCCTCCGTCCTCAGGGACTAGATTTTGCGGCTTTTTCTAGGTTCATGTGAATGGTATTAGGGGATGCTGCTCAGCGCCGGTAATGGCTTTAGGAAAGCATAATAAGGGGTTCTTAATTGTCTTCTCATGAGTAAGATGAATCCCGTGCTATATAGGTTTGTTAGGTACTGCCTGAATAGGTCGTATGCATCCATGGACTTCAGTAAATTGGATACGGATAAGCGGTATGCCATTGATGTTTTTGTGGATTCAATAAAGAACAGCGAAGACTCTTGGAGGAAAGTCGATGATTTAATAGCCTTCATAAGGAATGACTTACCCGCCCTATATAGGACTGCCTTAACTGCTGTGCCTAAGGATATTATGACTAAGTTCGTGAACACAATCTTCAATAATTGCTTTGAGCTAGACGAAGTTAATTCGAACAAGGAATTAAGCAATGCAATGAAGGAGACGCTTAATTTATTGTTGAAGATGGAGCCCTCAACAACAGAGCCCGAGCCCTCAACCTATTGAGGACTAATTATATTCTATTCATTAATACACATTTTGGATAAGTATAAAAAGGTATTATATCTGAATTAGATTCAAATGAATATAAGGAGTTTACGTGCATCACAGGATAATGGCAATGGATATGATTATTCAAGCGCACCCGCCACTCAGCCGACTTACTACGATAGTAATTACTACAGCAATAATTATTATGATCCATATGCCTCCACCATGTATAGCTATAGTCCATATGCTGATAGGACCCCCACCGGCATTCAGTACCTAGATACATACATTTTGCAGGGCGGGTTAAAGAAGGGGGAGGTATATTTGGTCGCTGGAGAGGCCGGGATGGGCAAGACCATCTTTAGCCTTCAATTCCTAAAGACGGGAGCCGACATGGGAGAGACGGGCATATACATAACAGTTGATGAGCCAAGCGAGGACGTTAAGCGAGGCGTTCAAGATGCGCTTGGGTGGAATCTAGAGCCATACGAGCAGCAAAACAAGTTAATAATGCATGATTTCCGAACACACTTCAGGCTCTATGCTAATGATGATAAGTTATCCATTGATCCCAAGAACATAGCTAAAATACTTGTGGAGACCGTTAGGAAGTATAATGCCCAGAGAGTAGTGATTGATCCAATAGCGCCGCTGCTCATAACCAGTCACCAAGATGTTCTATGGATAAGGGAGTATATGCGTGAATTAGTGTTTAATTTGAAGAAGTTGAAGGACGTCACCACGCTCATAACATCCGAGATACCCACAGGGGAGACCACTAAAATAAGCAGATTCGGCGTCGAGGAATACTTGGCCAGTGGAGTTATAATAATGCATCTATATGAGGACGAGAGAACGCATGAGATATATAGGGTCATGTATATCAGGAAGATGAGGTGGATGAAGGTTCAACCAATTAAGCTGGCCTTCGATATATATGAGCCATATGGAATACTTATAAGGGGTAAATTATCCCAAGTATTGGCGGCCCAGTATCAGCCCCAGTACCAATACGAGCAGTCCTATTGATGCGGTGACCACATGAAGGACTTAATGGATTCATTGAGTAGGCTAGTTGATAGAATAAAGGGGTCAAGCCACATAGATGAAGAAATGCTCCGGGAGGTAATGAAGGAGCTGCAGCGGGCTTTAATTAAGGCAGACGTGGATGTGAAACTCGTTTATGAGTTCACTAGATCCATAGAGGAGGAGTTCAGGAAGGAGGAGGCCCCATCTGGGGTATCAAGTAAGGATTACTTGCTTTACTTGATTTATAATAAATTGATCTCACTGATGGGCGGAGACGCCGAGCCCAGCATCACAATAACTAAGCGGCCCTACGTTATTCTGCTGGTTGGGACTGAGGGAAGCGGCAAGACGACGTCTGCAGGTAAGATGGGTTACTGGTTCTCTAGGAAGGGGTACAGAGTTGGGTTAATAGAGACCGACACAATAAGGCCGGGCGCTCATGATCAATTAAGGCAATTAGCGGAGAAGTTGAATTTGCCTTTCCATGTGGATCCAGACTCTCGTGATGCTGTGAATACCGCTATTAAGGGGCTTGAGAAGATGAGGCAGGAGAAGGTCGATATAATAATAATAGATACTGCAGGTAGGCATAGGAATGAGGAGGAATTAATGGATGAGATCAAGAGGATATATGATGCAGTTAAGCCGGATGAGGTTATACTCGTAATAGATGCAACAATGGGTAAGCAAGCCGCTGCTCAGGCGGAGGCATTTAATAGAAATGTACCGATAAACTCCATTTTCCTGACTAAGATGGATAGCACGTCCAGGGGAGGCGGGGCGCTCACTTCAGTAATTAGAACGGGCGCCAAGATAAAATTCATCGGCAGCGGCGAGTACCTGGAGGACGTTGAGTTATTCAATGCTAGGAAATTCGTTCAACGCCTCTTGGGCATGGGTAACCTAGATGAGTTGCTGGAGAGAATGAAGTCAATAGAGGAGGAGAATCAAGTATTAACGGAGTTAAGCGAGGGTAAATTCAATTTACTTACCTTCATGAAGCAATTGGAGTCCATGACGAAGCTAGGCCCCCTCAGCAAACTGCTTCAGATGCTGCCCATGACGATGTTGCCGGCTCCCATGAGGAGCCTAAACGATGATCAGCTTGAGGATGCCCAGGTCAGGATGAGGCGTTGGTTGGCTATAATGCGGTCGATGACTAGGGAGGAACTAATGGATCCAAATCTATTGGATGCATCTAGGATCAGGAGAATAGCGATAGGCTCTGGAACGACGCCTCGCGATGTGAGGGAATTAATAAAGCAGTATGAATTAATGAAGAAAATGGTAGGAGAGCTAAAGAGGAGCCAGCGTCGCCTAGGTAAATTCATGAAGCAGTGATCATGCGTAACTTCATCTTGCTCACATCAATTAATAGAGTAATGAAAGAGCCCGGCATCCACTCAAGATTCATACAGGGAGCAATCCTAGCCTCACGCGAGTCTCGTCGGGATGTGAATGTTTATCTTGTTTTCCCTGATATCAATAAGTACATATTGATACGGGGAGACTCGGCTAGAGGAGTGTTACCGGATGAGTCCAGCGTATCCCTCATAATAAAATCACTATTCATGGGCAGGAAGTATAGGGGAATAATTATGGGAGACGCCGGATTAAGCCACATATTGAGGAGCGTCAGTGGTTCCCTTCTCGTAATTCCATTAATCCTAGAGTGCCGCTCCCCCATAAGGCTTAGAAATAATCTATCGCTCATCGTTAATTATTACTCTAGCGAGTTAGATGAGTTGCTTTGTGGTCGTGGCCGCGGTCTCCCACGTCTCCCTCCTGATCAAGCATCCATAATAATTAATTACGTGGCTGATAATGAATTAATCATAAAGTAAGAAAGAACCTCACGTATTAGGACTAGTTCAGTGATTGGTTCCTCAATTTATGCAGAAGGTTTAAAAAACATGATAATCCGCATCTTATTGAGCCGTTGAAGTCAATGCAGTATTTCCCATATGATTCCCTAAGGAAGCCTCAGGAGAAGCTGATTAATTCGATTCTCTACTCATTAAGTGAGGGCCTCAGCGTGATAATGGAGGCGCCAACAGGCGTCGGGAAGACGGCGGCCGCATTAGCTGCTGCATTATCATACGCAGTGGATAGGGACCTCAAGATAATTTACCTCGTAAGAACCAAGAACCAGGCACAGGCCCCCATCAGGGAGATAGGTAGACTCCTCGAGAGGAGGGGCATTTCGGTGCCGTTCGTCATGATTAGGAATAGGGCCGACATGTGTTGCCTCACCTCATCTAGGAAATTGACATATAAGGACTTTCTAATGGAATGTAATTACTTGAAGAACAATCATGAGTGCCCATATTATGAGAGGACAATGAAGGGAGTCCCGGAATCCCTAATCAAGGGTAATCAATTCACCTCGCCCACTAGCTACGTGAAGATGTTTTGCGGCGCGGGTCTTTGTCCTTATGATTCCTCGAGGATGCTCATAGATAAGGCTAGGCTAGTAATATTATCCTATTATTACCTCTTTGCATTAAGCAAGCCTGAGACAATAGAGCTGGATCTAGGCAATTCGGTGCTGATAGTGGATGAGGTTCATAACCTCCCCTCATCTATAATAGATCTAAACACCGTTCAGTTAACTGAGTACATGGTTAGGTCCTCCATAAGCGAGGTCAAGCAGTATGTAAGCGATGAGGAGGTGAGGGCTAAGGCGTTGTCCACGCTTAAAACCCTCCTAACCATGTTTAGGAAGCTTAGAGAGAAGGCGATAAATGAGGAGGACTCATCCCGTGAGATACATATAGATGCATCCGATGTATTGCCGTACTTTGATGATATGGATACCCTGAAGGCCATATATGCCGATATAATGCAGGGAAAGCGATCCAAGGGTCTTCAATTCTTCTCATCCCCCCTCTCGGAGGTGCTTGATTTCTACTCATTCATAATAACTAGGCTCCAGGGCCGTGGATTATTCTATAGACCCAGCGAGGAGGGCGATGCCATTCTAAGCAAATTGCTTGATCCATCAATCGTCAGCGAAGACGTGTTTAGGAGGGTTAATAAGTACATATTGATGAGTGGATCATTGCCCCCCGTGGAGTACATGCGGCTAATGCTGGGGCTTCGCGATGATTATAGGCTGATCAGGATTCCCCTGAAGGAGTACATAAGCGTAGATAATATACGGGTAACCATTTATCCTGAAGTCACCACTAAGTACTCCATGAGGGATGAATCAATGTATGCTAAAATTGCCGATTCTATAGAGTCATTATTTAAATTAACGCATGCAGGCTTATTGGCGGTGTTCCCATCTTATGACATGATGAAGAGGGTCAGGAAGTACATACATGTGCGTAACGTAATAACAGAGCTCTCCACTACATCAATAGATACAGTTATGGATAAGGTTAAGGCGGATCCCCATCAATTAATTCTGGGAGTAGCCGGCGGCAAGTTAATAGAGGGCATAGAGTTTAGAGTTGGTGATAGAAATATAATAGGAATGATAGCCATAGTTGGAGTGCCCTACCCCGAACCCAGTGATTTTCTTAAATTACTAATGAATAATCTACATGCTAAGATAGGTGACAAGCAATTGGCTTGGCACATAACATATACATGGAATGCATTGATAAAGGTGAAGCAAGCAATAGGTAGGGGAATTAGGTCGGAGAAGGATAGGGTTTACGTGGTTCTCATGGATGATAGATTCGCCCAAAACAAGGCATTATTTAATGAATTAAGGAATTACGTGGATAATGTAAAGATAGTGGAGAATCTAACGGATTTATTGAGCGACGCCAAGACATTCAACGTAGGAACTTAATCATCTAATCCTTTATCAAGGAGTTTTTAGATAAAAAACAATTAGCCTCGCCATCTATGAGAGGGTAAAATTGATGGTTTGCGTTCTGGAGGAGGGGGTCGGTTAAGAATCGACGAAAACTAATATATGATGAGGTTTACGATGTTTTTCTTGAAGTTGCTCCTTCATGGTGCATCTATTCACTGGAGGGTTTAATTTGTGTAATTATTATAAGCATTTTAAGGTAAGCTTTATTAATAGAGAGGAGCGAGCAGCGCGTGGTTAAGGTATTGCTGGATAATGTGACTAAGATTTTTGGGAAGGGCAAGAAGACCGTTGTCGCGTTGGATCATATAACTCTTGAAATAAGGTCCGAGGAATTCTTCGTAGTGCTGGGCCCCAGTGGCGGTGGTAAAACGACCACGCTTAGATTGATAGCTGGCCTAGAGGAGCCTACGGATGGGGATGTATGGATAGGAGATAAATTAGTTGCGTCGGCCTCCAAGAAAATATTCATTCCCCCCAATAAGCGGGACGTCGGCATGGTGTTTCAGAATTGGGCTCTTTATCCCCATATGAAGGCCTTCGATAATATAGCCTTTCCCCTCAAGATAAAGAAGGTGCCTCGGGAAACCATTAATAAAAAGGTAATGGAGGTGGCAAAAATGCTTGAGATAGATAAGGTACTGGATAGATATCCAAGGCAATTATCAGGGGGCCAGCAACAGAGGGTGGCGCTGGCGCGCGCATTAGTTAAGGAACCTAAAGTATTACTGCTGGATGAGCCATTTAGCAATCTGGATGCGAGGCTGCGCGCCACCGCTCGTGCATTGGTTAAGGATATACATAAGAAGTTTGGCATAACATCGATTTTGGTCAGCCATGATCCTGCCGACATGTTAAGCCTAGCCGATAGGGCTGGCGTTATATTTAATGGCAAGATAAATCAAATAGGAGTTCCAATGGATCTATATGATAAGCCAGCCAATTTATCAATAGCTAACTTAGTTGGGGAGATAAATCTAATAGATGGAATAGTTCAAGATGGCGCATTCAAGGCTGGGGACCTATTAATTAAACTGCCGTTTCCCATTGACATTAAGGCAGCGGTTCTAGGCGTGCGGCCGGAGGACATGAATATTAGAAAAGACGAATCACTAGCGCCCGGCGAGACTCCCCTGGGGTGGGGCGTCGTCAAGATAAGCGAGTATGCAGGGGGGAAATTCACAATAGTGGTTGATATTGGGGGGAACACGTTAAGGATTTCGGCTTCCGCTCCCATTCCTAGAGATGAGAAGGTGTTTATCGCTGCTTTATCCAATAAGATAAAGGTGTTTGATAAGGAGACCGGCATTAATGTTTTAAATAAACCATCCCAGTCCACTTAATGAAGCTGGAAGAATTGCCTAGGGTAATAGATGCATTATGTCGCCTACCTAGGATAGGTTGGGTGAATAGGGGCATTCCCGATCCTGAAACCGTGTGTAGTCATACGCTTCTCACTGCTTACATAGCGATTAAGTTGGCTAGGGCCTCGGGCCTAGATGCTGGAAAGGCTGCATTACTTGCCTTGATTCATGATGTTGCAGAGCATAGGTTGGGTGACGTTGTTAGGGAAGTGAGGGAGATAAATATGGATTATTGGCGTGAATTAGAGCGGGGCGTGGCAAATGAATTAGGGTTAGGCAAGGAATTCCAAGAGTACTCAGAGGGAATTAGTGGGGAGGCTCGTATCGTGATGATCAGCGATAAATTAGCCACTCTTCTCCGTGCATGTAGGTACAAGGAGCGGGGAGAGGATGTTGAATCGCTTATAACCTACTATTCTAAGGCGGTTGAGTCAATGCTTGATTACTTAAATGATAATGCGGCAGCCGAGGTTAAGGCAATAATCAATTCATGCACGGATGCCTAAATGTATTCCTGGAGTGTTAACCTTCATCATAATAGTTTTATTCCAATTAGTGCGCTATGAAATAATGCAGCCCTGTTCAATAATATTAAGCGGTGGATTATCTAGGCGCTTCCAAGTGCCTGGGGAACCATATATTGATAAGGCGCTTTACTTAATTGATGGTAGGCCAATGATCAGTAAGGCATACGAGGCGGTGATGGGGGTCTCTAATGACGTGGTGATTGCAATTAATGATTGGGCTAAGGCATCCATTTACGGCAATTTTTTGAGGGCTAGGTTCGTGATGGATGAGGAGCCTAGGGGACCCTTGGGCGGCATAGCGGCCGGCCTTAAGGTATGCAAGGGCGATGTGGCCTTGATTCTGCCTAATGATATGCCCTATATAACCTATAACGCATTAAGGCAATTACTGGATGCGGTGGAGGATTCGGATGTGGCTACATTCATATTGCCTAATGGGGCCCTGGAGGCCGTTATGGCAATTAAGGTTCCCATAGGCATTAAATTAATCGATTTGATGCGTAAATGGGGCAGAAGTAAGGTGACCGATATATACAGGGCATTACCAATGGTCTCGCTGCTCAATGCGTCGAGGAGAGGCATGTCGCATCAATTTATTAATGTGAATCGTAGGGAGGACATCACTCGTAGAGAGGTGGGGAGTAATATTGTCTCCGGCGATGTATTTATGCGGCGGCGATTTGACTTGGAATTAAGAGGACCAGATCTGGATAAGTCTCTATGGGGAACGCTTTTCTCGGGGGATCCATGGAGTGAGGCCAGGTTCTATGCTGAGAATGGCGTTTTATTTCTGGCTGCGCATGCATTATTGGATTCCCCTAATTCCAATGTTAAGGCGATGGGCAGTATTATTTTGAATGAGTTGAAGTCCTAATGGTGGGGATTCTTTAACCCTTGACTCCGCCGAAGCTGAATCCTCGCAGTAATCTGCCCATGACTATGTAGCTGAGCACCATGACTGGTAGGGCCACTATTAAGGCTGCGGAGGCGAGGAGGCCCCACTCCACTACCTGATTCCCTATAGCTAATGCGGCGAATATCGTGACCGTCTGTGCTCCTGTTGGCGGGAAATTAAATTGCCAAGGAGTCTCGGTCAACACGAGCGGGTAAAACAATAAATGCCAGTTAAAGATGAAGGATAATATGAAGGATGCCGCCCAGCTCCCCATAGTTATAGGCATTATGAGCCGGAATAATATGTAAGTCGATGATGCGCCCTCTATTTGAGCTATCTCCTCGAATACCTCCGGCACATCTTGATATATATTGAACATCGTCCAAGCCACCATAGTTATGGTGAAGATGGGGGTAGCCATCATTAGTATCCACCAAGTATTGATTAGACCGACATTCGATGCGAATATGAATAATGGAAAAATAAAGCTAGTGGCTGGAAGCGAGTATAAATAAATAGAGAGAAGCAAGGTTCCATATGATCGACGCTTGGCCATTATATAAGAGGCTGCGCCGGCGAAGATCGTTGATATGCTTGCGGCTACCAGCCCCACCACTATACTGGTCACTATATACGGAACTGATTGCCCCAATGCCTCCATGAAGTACCTAAGCGTGACGTGCGTGGGGTAAAGTAGGGGAGGCGATG
>JBMFVP010000008.1:0-42354 GCA_049965935.1 Thermocladium sp. | reverse complement strand
GCCCTTAAACTTATGTTCTCCTCATTAATATCAACATCGATTTCATCGCCTATCGCCATTTTCGCTCCATCAAATTGATAAATGACTTCATCTATCCAATTAAATAATAATTGTTCTAAGTCAATTCCCTTCAACTCGACTCTATGAGAGTATAATGCCCTTACCCTGGAGGTGTCATACATGAGATTAAGAACCCCAAGGGCTGCATTCTTGAATGCCTCGCCGAGGCTTCTCCCCCTTGCTATTATCATTATATCCGCAGTGTGATCGGCGTACTCAAATCGTTTCTCAGCCATCATTCTTCGCATTATGGCGATCCATAATAAAGGTTTTCGCCCAATTATTGGCCTCCAATTACAATTATTGCTCACGTAAGTAGTGTCTCTCGCATAGAGGCTTAGGTCCATCATTATTTCGTTATATTTATTGGGAATCAAATATGGTGGCCAACAAGTGGGGCTAGCGCTATTTTTAAAGGAAATATTTATAACTTTTCACGCTTTTATCTCTATCATGGCCATTAGGGACATTTTGCAGCAGGGAATAATTGGGTCGCCAGGCGTTTTAGGCATTTATTTATCCACCACTGATGGTTTAATAAAGGAGTATGTCAGCATGGAGCAAGTCGATCCCGATAAGGTATCGGCAGTTTCAGCTCCATTGGCCATAGTTTCAGAGAATGCCTCCAAGCTTTTCTTTAGAGGTAACTTCGATTACTCAATAGTATATAGTTCCCCAGGCCTCATTGTCGTGGCTAAGATAGATGAAAACAATATACTAACAATTGTATCTAAGGAGCAACAGGTAGGCTTGATTTTAACATTATTGGATGACATGATAAAGAAGCTCCGCATGGAGGTAGTCAATAGATGAATTACCCCATTCTTACGGGGTTCCCTGTCTCACGGTATAGGTTCCCCGCTTCCCTCATTATTATTAAACAAGGCTTAAGCAGTTTTTATGAGGCAAGCAAAGAATAACTTTAAAGCTATTACTATTCAAGCGTTTCGATGAGCAGTATAGATGTGTCTCGTGGAGGGCTCGTGCTTGCCTTCATATTAATAATCGCTTTATCGATATTCATATATGGCTTCTGGCAACTAGTGGCTCCCACTGGTTACCCCACCTCCCTTGTCCAGAGCCAATGCACTTCATCTTACGTGGGTCTGGTCCTCGTCACCATGGCCATGATGGCCATAGGTGCATACGCGATAATTGATTATAAGAGGCGAGGCTCCGTTGGGGACTACGTATTGGTAGCCTTCATAGTGATGCTGATAATATATATTGTATTCGTTTACTTCAGTTACCAGGCCACGCCGGGTTACTGTTAAGGGGTTCCGAGACCGTTGCTGAGTGTAGTGTTAACAATCGCCTTAAGCTTCCTACCTCAATTGTTTAGGCATATTCGCTTGCCGCTAGGAGTAATGCAACAATTAGGGGTGGAGTTTCGAAGTCCCGATTCTGCGGGGATTATTTCTCATTGTGAGGCAGAGAATCTGTGCTGGTGGGTCGATTGTTTATTGCTTCTTCGGCTTGGGGGCTGAGAAGGGTCAGAATTAAGTCCTATATCTTTATAAGTCGGCATCTAGGCTGGGGCTTGTGGTTCAATGGAGGAGGAGTTGAGGTATAAATTGAAATATACATATGGAGAAGACTTCGGCACTGGCTACTTTAAGTACGGCCCAATAAGCTTGGGTGAGGCTCCTCGTATAATTCAGAGTCGTGGTCTCATACTTAGGGATCTCCCGGAGAGCGTTAAGATGCTCATACCGCCGGAGGTAGTTAAGAGGGGCATAGTGGTTGGGGATGATGTGTCACGGTACCTCAGCTCCACGCGGGACATGATGAGGAACTTAAGGTACCCGCTTCATGATGGCATAATAAAGAAGGAAGACGAGGATTCTTGGAGAGTGGTGAAGGAATTAACCAGGTTCGGCTTGACCAGCTTCTATGAGCAGGCAGCAAACAGCGGGGACTTCAGGGGCTTCCTCGTCGTTATGTCGTTATCCGCTCTTTCTCCGGATTACATGAGGGAGAGATTCATCGATATACACATGGAGATCAATCAAGAGTATCAGGGCAAGATGATACGCGCATTAACGGCTATTGATCAGCCCTTCGCCGTGGCCATATCGGAGAAGGCGGTCACGTGTATGGTTGTGGAGGCTGGTCACGGTAATATTCAAGTGGTTCCGATAAGTTATGGCCCCATAAGGGATGGAATAGTAGCATTAAACAGGGGAGGAGCCGAGACGAATGCAATTACGCGGGAAATACTCAAGGATGCGGGCTACAGTGACTTGGCCAAGGACGAGTACGTGATCGAGATGGTTAAGCGAGAGGCTGGATTAGTGCCTAAGGACTTGGGAACAGCAATAAGGAGCGCACGAGAGGATCCAAAGAGGTTCTCAATAAAGATAAAGGTGAATCCATTAGTCACAGTTGAATTAAGCGAATCAGCGTGGGCCCGCTTCTTAATAGGGGAGGTTCTCTTTGACCCGACTCATGATGAGTTTAAGAGCTACGTTCAGCAAGGCCGCTTCTCAATTGAGGATGTAACCATGGGGGATATGGTTTTTTATGGAGAAATGAATCTAGCTGATGCAATAATAAGCAGTGTCAGGAAAACCCCTGTTGAGGTTCAAGATAAGATAGTGAGCAACATAATTCTAAGTGGGGGCGCATTTAATTGGAGGGCGCCTCCCGCCCTCAGTGATGTGGCAGTTAATAGCGTGGATAAGGTTAGGATAATGATAGGTGATAAGGTGCCTGACCTAGTGAATAGGCTTAATATAAGGATGGTTAAGGATCCCCAGTATAGCGTCTGGAAGGGTGCAATAGTTTATGGCTATGCCTTGCCGCTCAGCGTTGAGTGGAATGATAAGGCCAAGGAGGGTTGGATAATTCCGAAATGAATGTTACTGGTTCTGCTTGGCTTGGCTACCCATTGCTTCCTGCTCTATTCTCTCCAATGCGTGCTCGGTTCCCTGTTTAAAGTGGTTCTCGTTCCATGATTCAATCAATTTAAAGAGCGGCTTGAACTCTATGTCCCAATCGCTGATTACTTCCCCATTGCTTATCTTTATCCTGTGTGTTCCAGTGAATGGGCCGTCAATATACTCCATCCTCACTTCCTTATCTGCATCGTTAACCGTGATTTTCACTTTTCCCTTATTAAATGGGCCTGGGAAAGCGAATTGCACATCGGCATATATGGTGTTTTCCGCCTTACTAGTTACTTTGAGTTTCTTGGTTCCGTGCCAGTACTTGGGTATGTCCTCCACGTTGCTAATTATTCCCCATAACTCTTCATCGGATGCATCGATTCTCCTAGTGACTTGGAACTTCATCGTTAGGTCATCGATTGAATTAATTAATAAATGTTAATTCTTTGATTTAGGCGTTTGAACTAATTATTTAAATAATTATTTAAATATATTTTCGATACGACCCGGTGTTTAGAAATAACTTTATAAATATACAAATCAATGTAATGGCGTGGGTAAGCTCAAGGTTCTCCTCGTATCGGATCTACATGGTTCTAACGCCGCATATATGAAACTATCCAATGTTCCGCAGTTCTATGGCGTGAAGGATGTCATATTCGCGGGGGACCTCCTAGGCAAGGCATTGGTTCCAATAATCGATATGGGGGATCATTATGAAGCCAACGGCGAGAAAATAAAGAAGGGCAATATAGAGGATGCAATAAAGAGGATCAGGAATGCCGGTCAGTACCCATTCATGACAAGCATAGATGAGTACGAGAAAATCAGGGAGGATCGCTCATATATGGAACGGCTATTCAAGGATATAGCCATCAAGGAATTGGATAGGTCGCTCAATATAATTGAGGAGAGGTTTCGCAAAGCGGGTGCCAGGCTATATATAATGCCGGGGAATGATGATTACCCGGAGACCATTGATGTATTGAACAAGCATAGATCCGATGTCCTAATCCCAATAGAGGGCGAAGCCGCTAGTATTGGTGATTACTCGATAATTGGCCTGGGTTACTCCAATAAGACGCCGTGGAATACGCCGAGGGAGATGAGCGAGGATGAGCTGTGGCAATCATTGGATAAATTAATGAATGGCGTTGATGATCCGCGAAGAACAATAGTGGCGGTTCACGTGCCTCCAATTGATACATCAATAGACTTAGCTCCCCGATTGACCAGTGATATGCGTCCAATAATACGAGGAGGAGAAGTGGAGATGATGCATGTGGGCAGCATCGCCGTCAGGAAAATATTGGAGACGTATGCACCGATAATTGGGCTCCATGGGCATATACATGAATCGGGCGGGGTTGATTACGTGGAATCCAAGGAATCCAGGATACCCGTCCTCAATGCGGGAAGCGAGTATAATTTCGGGGTTCTCCGCGGCATTCTGATCCAAATAGATAATGGAAAACTGATCAATTACTTGCCGACCAAGGGTTAAAGATGAATATAACACAGAGAAGCCTCGAGATAATCAATGCAGCCAACTCGCTGGGCATCACGCTGAGGTTATTGGGTGGCAATGCAGTGGCCATATTATCTTACCCCACCCACCCCAAGTTGGAGCGAGTGCCGAATGATATTGACCTAATCGGTTACGGCAGGGAATCATCGAGAATAATGAAGCTGATGACCAGCATTGCGGAGCCCGATAAGAGGTTTAATGCGCTTCACGGCCAATCAAGGCTCAGATTCATTGATGGGGAGCTCAAGGTAAAGATAGATATATTCCTGGACATTTTTAGGGAGAGCCATATCCTACCCATTGGGAAGAGGCTGAGGCTCTATTCACCAACCGTGCCCCCAAGCGATTTATTGATGACAAAGTTACAGATATGGGCAATCACAGAGAAGGACCTGAAAGATATAGCCGCATTGCTGCTTAGGCTTAACTTGGGGGAGTCCGATTCGCGTGAAACCATCTCATTAAAGAGAATAGTTGAGTTAACATCAAGTGATTGGGGTCTCTATAAGACATCCCTAATAAATCTGGGGAAGACTCTAGATTACGTGCGTGGCATTGGGGTTAATGGAATAGAGGAGAAGATCTCCATCATCGTATCTAGAATAGAATCATCGTCGAAGAGCCTTAGGTGGAGGCTCAGGTCAATAATTGGGGAACGCATCAAGTGGTATGAGGAGCCTGAGGAGACGTGAAGGCATCTCGATTTGAATCGCTAAATTTAATAATGCTGATTCCTCTACTATATCATGTTTGAGATATTTATACTTGTCCAGACTAAGGTGGGCAAGGCATTTCAAGTAACGGAGCAAATAAGATCAATACCCGGAATTAAGTCCACATACACTGTGACGGGCCCCTACGACATAATAGCATCGATGGAGATAGAGAACATAGAGTCCCTGGAGGACATAATAAAGCGGATCCATGCCATAGACGGCGTAGAGCGAACGCTGACCGCAATGGTAATCAAGAAATACTAACGCAAGGCTACGGTTCCCTGGTCCCCCATTAATTAAAACATTAGTATCCAGCTAAAGTTTAAAAGGAAGAATAGCGAGGAAACACGGAGGCGCCTTTAATGAGCGATTCAAGGCAGTTATATAAGGACAGGATAGAGGCTTCCCTAGATGCTTGGGACAAGATCCTAAAGGGAGAGGTCTCCACTAGGCCGGAACTGGAGAATCTCTTGGTAACCATATATAAGGAGAAGGGGGTAGAACCATTCAGGGGCTTATCCAAGATACGCATATATGATAAGGAGATAGCCACGGTATACGTGGTTGGGAAGTATGGGTTAGCAATAGTCGATGATGAATCCATAAAGCAATACTCCAACCTATTTCAAATCGAGATAATAGGAGACGACGTGTATAATCAATTAAGGAGGGTCGACTTCACTTTAAGCAATGAGTTAAGGGACTCGATACGTGAGAAAATAGATATAGAAGCAATGGGGGAATCGCTTGAGGAGAGAGTGTTCAGAGCCTATAGATTAATCTATACTGGAAGCATAATGGGATTCATGCCTGAGACGGACTTCGTCAAGATGTATGGAGCCCTGCTTGAGGTATTTCCTCAATTATCGGAGAGATTGATAAATTACGTTAGGTTCTACGTAGCCACTCGAATAGCGGAGAAAATAGCGTTAGGGCTAATAACTAACCTAAACGATAAGAAGATAGAGAAGTATGCCTACTGCGTTAGGCTGGGCTTAACTAAGTGTGCGCCATCGGATAAATTAATAAGGGAAATAGCCATCAAGGTATATAAGGCTCCCCGCAACATAGTGAATAAATTGTTTCCAAACGCGGATACAAGATCATTCGTGCCAAAGGCAACCTAATTCCCCTTTACTTCTTTTTCCTAATCACGAATATGCTGGAGTACATTCCACCCTGCTCAATGCGTCGCTCAACAATATCTAGACCCCTTAATCCAGCCACAAGGCTTCGCCTAGCCGTAATCATCACCACGCTTTTCTTGGCTGAATCAATGGCGGCGGCAATCAATTCATTATAGAATGTCCTTATGGGTGTCATGGTTCTCATCCTGATTCCATAAGGTGGATTAAATATGACGTGATCACAGGAAAGCGATCGCAGGAATCCCATCGTTGAATCGCCTGAAACCACATCAAAATCTCCATTCACTGAATTCAAGTTATCCCTAGCCATTAAGCAGTAATCCAGATTAATATCTATGCATACGGCCCTAACCCGAGCCCAGTAATGCATTGCCTCAGCGGGAATAGTGCCTCCCCCGCAAGTCAAGTCACAAATGGTTTCTCCATCTTCGGGATCCGCCATCATGATCATGGCGAACGCAATCACTGGATTAAGCGATGCCGGGTGAGAACCTACCCTGTAATCCCTATCCCTCATTGTTGACCTAGTTAATTTCACCCCAAGCAGTAATTGATCGCCAATTACGTGAACCCCAATAACCACGTCCGGATTAGATAAATTAACAAATGGCCTCATGCCTCTCCCCTCAAGAAACGAGACAACGGCATCGCCAACACGGCTTGCCACGACAGTGCTTGTATACTCATGATTGCCGGTCCTCATTGCCTCAATTGCTATGCTTGTCTCGGGAGTCACCACGCTAGTTAATTCGCTTAGGTCTATGCCGCTGATCGCGGCATCTAGATCGCTCAACCTAGGCCCCACCGTTCCCCTATGAAGCAGGTAGTAAGCGTTTTCTATGGTTCTCATGGTAGCCAAAAAAGATTTGGCGGCCACCATTGATGACTCGCCTAATTCAAGGATCACCCTGCCGCTCATTTTCCCATAACTATGGCTAACCCCGGATCCCCTCCGCCTCTCGACCTCCCTAACCACGTAATCCTCCAATCCAGGTACTGTAGTGGCTAGAATACTCATGACGCGCCTCAATGCGTAATCATTTAATGTTTTGGGGTTAAGGGGTTGGGGGTCCCCCTTATAGAAATATTTAGTTGAAGAAGAAAATAGAAAATCCCCGCCACTAATAGAGGAGACTCCGCAAGAGCAAGGCGGTTCGCATTGCTTAATGCTTATCCTCAATTAAGCAGCCGGCCCACTTCCTTGCCTGAATCAATATATCAACCAAATCGCTCAGCTTAAGTCTGCCAGTATTGGTGTTTCGAGGACTTGGATGGTAACTCATGAATAATTTTACGCCATTAACGACAAGCGAATCGCCATGCTTGAATTTGACCTTGATGTTCATTATCCTAGAAATGGAATTGGTAGCGATGGCGCCCAACGCCACCACAGACCTCGGCTTAATAGTCTCGAATTCCATGGCTAACCAATGTAGGCAATTATTTATCTCGGATGCGAGCGGCTTATTGCCTGGAGGCGCACATTTAACCGCTGAAGTAATGTATGCGCACTTGAGCCTGGTGCCGTCATTTCTGGATATACTGAACGGATTACTTGCCAGGCCAGCGTCATGGAGGGCCCGAAACAAGAACTGCGCGCTGCGGTCGCCCGTGAACATTCTTCCGGTCCTATTTCCACCATGAGCCGCAGGCGCTAATCCAACAATCATGACTCCCCCCGCCTCGCCCCAGGGAGGAACAGGTCTTCGCCAATACTCCTCGCCGCTGAATCTAGGCAAGGGCTTCACGTTCTCCCTATAAGCAACTAATCGGGGGCATAGCCTACACTGGGTGAGTCCTAGCATAAGTAATGGGAGGAACCCTATTCTTCAATATTGTGGCTTTATAACTGCATAAGTGTAAAGTGTTTTAAGGGGATACATGGGTGGCCCTAGTGGGGCGAGTGATGGTGGGACACATTAGGCGGCTGCCCACCTGACTCCCCATTGCCATAGGATTATTAAGGGGGAATTGGAATAGCCTCGCGTGATTTTCGCTGTTTACCAGGAGCCGGGCGAGGATAAGTTGAGGACGGAGGTCGTGCTGGATCTCAGGCGAGTGGTTAAGGAGAGGTGGAGCCTCATGCTTCCCCTGGTTTACCCGGAGGATGTGGGGAGTATTGCGGCTGCCTGGCTCCCAATGCCAGGCAATAGGAGAGGAGTGGATAGATTACTTGATTTAGTGAATTACTTGGATGTGAATTCAATAATATTATTGATGCCGAGCAGCAGCGACTTAATGATGTATGCATTGGATGTGGCCGCCGATTATGGTGTATCAATTGCTTGGTTCCTGAGGGATCCCGTGAATTATTCGCCTCCCGCTGCTTTTCCTCACCCAGTTAAGATAGCGTTCTCCATCCCGTCGCTGGGCTCCATGAAGTCGCTTGCCAAATTCATATTGCTTAATCAATCCTCCATTAAATTCATGTTTGCATATAATGTACAGAATGGCCGCGGCGGGCTTCCATTGATGGGGGGAGGAGCCATGGATTACCTGATTATAATTAAGCTGCTCGCAATGATTGGCTACGAGGATTACTTTGTCCTCCAGTACGATAAGCAGTATAGGAGTAAGTACTTGAGCGATATAGATGCCTTGGAGACGTATAGGGACTCCCTGGGCGGGGCCTTGGCGGATGCTAGACTAGTAAAACTATTAAGCTCAGCCCTGGGCGAGGTTTTCGGCGATAATAAGTGAAGCTAAAGGGTCGAGACCTGCTTTCATGGGTTGACTACTCTAGGGATGAATTCATGTTCCTGTTAAACCTATCCAAGAATCTTAAGGAGCGGTTCTACGCGGGGGAGAGATACGTGCCGACTCATCTTGGAAAGACTGTTCTCGGCATATTCGAGAAGCCGAGCACTAGGACTAGGATAAGCCTGGAGGTTGCCGCTAATCAATTAGGCATGAAGGTGATTTACAGCAATCCCCAGGAGCTTCAATTAGGCAGGGGCGAGACAATTGAGGACACCGCTAGGGTTGTGTCCAGGCTGGTGGATGGTGTAATGGCTCGGGTTTATAGCCATGCCTCCCTAATCAAGCTAGCCGAGAACGCGGATGTGCCCATAATAAATGCGTTAAGCGATGAGTGCCACCCAACCCAGGTATTGGCCGATGCATTAACTATTTGGGAGAAGTTGGGTAGGTTAAGCGGCGTTAAGTTGGCGTTTGTTGGGGATGGCGATAATAATATGTCGCATAGCTTGATGCAGATGGGGGCTAAGTTAGGCATGGAGATCAGGATAGTGTCCCCCAAGGGTTACTGGCCCAGCAGGAAGTACTTGGAACCATCAGAGGATGATGCCAGGAAGAGCGGCGGTTCCATAATTGTTACCGATGACTTGGAGGAGGGGGTTAAGGGGGTTGATGTTGTTTACACCGATGTGTGGGTCAGCATGGGATTCGAGAAGGAGGCGGAGGAGAGGCTTAAGGTGTTTAAGCCTTACCAAGTTAATTCCCACGTGATGGAATTGGCGGGGAAGAACTCTATATTCATGCATTGCCTCCCGGCTCACAGGGGCTATGAGGTGACGAATGACGTGGTGGACTCGCCTCAGAGCGTTGTGTGGGATGAAGCGGAGAATAGAATGCACACGATAAAGGCAATACTATCGGCACTAATCTAGATAATATAAATGAGGCAAGCGTTTTCATAGCAGTAATCAAAGCAATATTTGACTCTGGCTGTTAGAGTTGGGTCGCGCCCTTGGGACTGGGGTCGGTGCCTGTGGAGTATAGACCGTAACCCCTCACATGGAGGTGCAGTGAAACGCCTCCACTCCACGGGGGTCTCCGTTATGATGGGGGGGATCGAGGTCGCCCCAAGAAGCAGGAAATCCCCACCGCGAGGCCGGGGAATCCCACGCCCATAAGCGGGGTAGTTCACTTGCTATTTATTCATTGTAATGCAAGCTAATGTATGCCTCCAACATCTCTCCGGCCATCTTCCCAATTATTTATTAATGTCAATAGGATTCCCATATTTGTGCCTGACTTTGATAAAGCCGTTTCGCTATATAGGTCGGGGAAGCTGGAGGAGGCGCTGGAGGAGGTTAATGGTCTCCTCAAGGATCAACCGAGGAGTGCTTCCTATCACAATTTGAAGGGCGTAATCCTGAGGAAGATGGGGAGAAGCAGCGATGCCTTGGGTGAGTTCGATGAGGCTGCTTCGCTTGATCCTAGGAACTCGATTTATCGCTTTAATAAGGCTAATGCGCTCCTGGATTTAGATAGGCCAGATGATGCATTGGCGGAGTATGAGGAGGCAATTAAGTTGGATCCAGGGGATCCGGATTACCATTATGGGAAAGGCAATGCGCTCTACTTCCTCGGCAGGTTTAGCGAGGCGATTAAGGAGTATGATAATGCCATTAAGATAAATCCGAGGAATGCGTATTATAGGCTAAATAAGGCATTCGCATTGGCTAGAATGAATGCGTCAAGCGATGCAGTGCAGGAACTTGATAAGGCGTTATCCATGGCTCCAAGGGACCCAATTGTTTGGGTGAACTACGTGGAGGCAATGTCCATATTGTGGAGGAGGGATGATGCGGTGAGAAGGCTTAGAAAGGCAATAGAAGACGGGCTAGTTAAGGTTGAATCCATTTGTGGAGCCATTCAAGCCGAGCTACAGGTACAGCACTTAATGGATGAGGAAGCCGGGTTACGGGAACTAGCCGAGAGCATCTGCAATAAATAAAAGGGAAATAACAATATTTCAATAATTCATCAATTTACTGGTAAAATTTTAAACTAAATTAGGCCCTAGCTTTCTTAATGGAGTCCTTATTATTATATGTATTGGTTTATGGTATACTTATTGGAACGTATTATGCATTTATGGCTTTAGGATTGAACTTAATATTTGGAGTAATGCGGATAATAAACTTGACTCATGGAGACATGATAATGTTGGCGGCATATTTTGCGGAGATATTATTTGCCCAATTCCATTTATCCCCCATATTCTCCTTAATATTGGTCTTCCCGCTCTTCTTCGTGCTGGGCCTGGCGATTTATTACTTATTTGTGCCTAGGCTAATGCAAAGCAAGGATCCCGAGATGAATTCCTTCATTTTATTCTTTGGCTTATCCATGGTTATAGAGTCCGCCGTGTTCATAGTGTTTGGGGCAAGCTACAGGTCCCTAAATGTGAATTTCCTGCCAGTGACTTACTTCACGATTTTTGGATACTCGGTTCCAGCCGTCATTGTTTTCATGTTCAGCGTATCGCTTCTTTTATTGTTGTTGACCTATTACTACCTGTTTCACACGAGGTTGGGAAAAGCCACTAGGGCTCTAATGGATAATAGGGAACTAGCCATGAGCTTCGGAATAAATCCAAGCAAGGCCTTGGTTATGGCATTCTCCTATGCAGTGGCAGTGACGGGCGTGGCCGGCGTTCTATCCCCCTACGTGTTTGGGGCAATCTATCCCTCGGAGGGTTCATTAATAACGGTGTTAGCCTTTGTCATAATAATAATTGGAGCGCTCGGTAATCCCCTTGGATCTATTTTCGGCGGTTTAATATATGGGGTAGCCATCAGCCTTGTGGAGATATATATACCGGAATTGAGTTATGTCATTTCCTTTCTTTTAGTAATAGTGATTATAATCTTCCGGCCAAATGGACTGCTTGGGGGGAGAACCCGTGAATTATAGTTTCCTAGATAAGTGGCTTCTCATCTTTATCGTGGTAACCATATCTCTCTTCATAGTGGGTCCCTTGATATATACGAATCAGCTCTTCTTCTTCACATTAATGATCTATACTATACTGGCCCTGGCCTTTAATGTGATCTATGGCTACACGGGGTACCTCCCATTCGGTTACACTGCATTCTTTGGAATGGGCGCATACGGGTTTGCCATAGGCATTCATCTTGGCATCGGAATTTTCCCCTCCATATTATTAGCGGTTGCGATTACAATGTTATTGGCGCTTCTCTTCTCCCCCATGTTTAGACTAAGAGGCGCCTATTTTGCGATAGCTAACTTAGCGGGGTTCGAGGCTGTTTACTATATCATTGAGAATAATTATATGAGGCCGATAACGGGGGGTCCATATGGGGTCTCCATCCCGCAAGTCTTTAATCCAACATTAACATATTATATAGCCCTTGCAATGCTTGTGCTCATAATTCTAATAAATGGGTATCTTGAGAAAAGCGATCTAGGATTAGCGTTAAGGGCCATTGGGAATAATCCGGTCACCGCTTATCTGGCCGGGATAAATGTGCCCCTTACTAGAAATATTGCGTGGTTAATAAGTGCAGCCTTCGCTGGAGTTGCTGGTGCCTTATATGGCTGGTACATAGCATTCTTCTACCCAGAGTCTGTTCTCTCCCTCACCACTTCCTTATTTATAATAGCCTTCACAATATTTGGAGGCGCAGGTACCCTCATGGGGCCGGTCATAGGAACATGGTTGCTTTACTCTATTTATGACACTATTGGAATATCATATCCAACCTACTTTACCCTAATATATGGATTACTAATAGTGATTTTCATTTTGGTTTTACCAAATGGATTAGTAAAATTAATAGAGAAGTACTTAAAGATAAAAATACGGTGATTCACCGCATGTTGAAGATAGATAAGGTAAGTAAAAAATTTGGACAATTAGTTGCATTGAATAATATTGACTTGGATATTCAAGACGGCGAGCTTAAAGTAATTATAGGTCCCAATGGCGCCGGCAAGACCACGCTTATAAATATCGTGACTGGCATTCTAACTCCAGACTCTGGCCGCGTATTATTTAATGGAATTGATATAACAAATGAATCGCCGCATAGGAGGGCCAGACTAGGCTTGGCTAGAACATGCCAAATACCGCGCCCCTTCTTCGATTTAACCGTGCTTGAGAATGTTTACCTAGGTGCTAAGTATGCAGGGGGCTTGAGTCAAGGGGAAGCCATGAAGCAAGCTAAGGAGGCCATTGAAATGGTTGGACTAGGCGGAGTCAGTAACGTGTTGGTTCGCAATTTAACGACGGCTCAAATGAAGATGATGAGCCTAGCTAGGGCATTGTCGCAGAAACCCAAGGCGATCTTCATTGACGAGCTTGGAGCCGGCTTGAGCGAGGGTGAATTAGCCGGATTAATAGGTCTAATTAAGAGAATAAATGATATGGGCATTACGGTGGTCTATGTTGGCCACATAATGAGGGTAGTGAAGCAATTATCAAGCGGTAAAAACATCGTGGTACTTAATGCTGGTTCCAAGATATTCGAGGGGACCTATGAAGCCGCCGTATCTAATCCGGAGATAATAAAGATCTATTTAGGTGATAAATATGCTTCTGGAGGCTAATGGATTGCGAGTTAGTTATGGCGATGTGGAGGTAATACATGGAATAGATTTCTCCATAAGCGAGGGCAAGACAATGGTTCTGCTGGGATTAAATGGCGCCGGCAAGACTTCTCTCCTCATGGGGTTAATGGGCTTCATATCGACAAAGGGAACAATAAAGCTGAAGTCGATGAGGATAGATGGATTAAAACCGTATGAGCGAGCAAAGCTGGGTCTCGCAATGGTGTCAGAGCAAGGGATATTTCCCTCTCTCACTGTTAAGGAGAACCTAGAGGTTGCCGGTAATTCGCTTTCTAAGGACGAGATAGAGAAGAAAATACGGAACGTGGTCTCGACTTTTCCAGATATAGGTGGAAAACTTAAGCAGAAAGCGTTGGAGTTGTCAGGTGGCCAAAGAAAGATGTTGGCAATAGCAATGGCTTATATGGTTTCCCCCAAGCTGCTTTTGGTGGATGAACCATCACTAGGCCTATCGCCTCTCTTTGTGGAGAAGGTCAAGGAAGTCCTGCTTCAATTAAAGAGGAGCGGCATAACCATGTTAATAGCGGAACAGAATCCATCATTCGTCGAATTAGCCGATAAAGTAATAGTTATGGACACAGGTTCAATAGTGTTCCAAGGATCAACCGAAGAAGCCATCAGTAATGATAAGATACGAAAGACGTTTTTCGGAATAGAATAATTATGTGCTTTCGGGGATCATTTAGCCCGAGATTTTTGTTCCCTCATTGGAACCGGGTTAACTGTACATAAAGGAAAAATACTTTCTGATGACCCTTGCTTGGTTTCCCCCATTAGAGACATTATTGATTCTTGTTAATGTTTATTGATTAAAATTTCGTTTAATTTGGCAAAATATGGCTAGAAATACTGTAATACTTAAAAAGGTTTAATTGGTTTACTTAGTTGAAACTGTATGAAATCCCATAACGCTGTTTCAAGAACTCTCCTAATAGCAATAGTGGTGGTCATTATAATAGTAATTGCAGTGGCCGCCCTTGAATTAATGAAACCCAGCAAACCAACTCAAAGCGTGATATTAATAGGCACCCTATACGCATCAACGGGCTCATTCGCATCAACCTCGATGCCTGAATATGAGGGTTTGCTTCTATGGGCTAAGACCGTTAATGCCAGCGGCGGCATTTATGTTTCTTCTCTCGGCAAGAAGTTGCCTGTAAGGATTATTGCTTATGATGATAGCAGTGAGACTTCATTAGCGTCGCAGTACTATGAACAGCTAATTACTGTTAATCACGTTAATTTCCTGGTGGCCGATTTCGGCTCCGTCTTGACGGCGCCCGCAGTATCAATAGCCGAGAAGTATGGCATACTTTTATTCGATGTGACGGGCAGCTCCGAGTACTTCTTCTCTCCCCCGAGTCCCTACATAGTCCTAACATCAATACCGGGAAGCCCTGCATATGGGTCCTATGTGGCTCCATTCCTAAAATCCATTAATGCGACCCGGGTTGCGATTCTCTATGGAGAAAACGATTTCGACGCTGCGCTGGCTTCCGTAATAGTTAATGACCTAAAGGCAGAGGGCATAACGCCTATTTATTATCAGGGTTACCCAACATCAACCACCGATTTCTCTACCTTGATAACCACGCTTCAATCGCTTAATCCGCAAGTTGTTCTTGAGATAGGTTACCCAAATAATGATATTGCGTTCCTTAACCAGCTTCACTCTATGGGTGTTCACTTCAACCTAACCCTAACAATCTTCCCAGGCCAACTTTGGCAGGTAATGCTTTCAAGCGTCGGCAATAATATGGCCTACACGTATACACTACTATTTCCGCCGCTAGTTAATTATACTGTAAATTATGGTCCCTCGCTATCGCAATTCGAGCAAGAGTGGAACGCCACCTATCCAGGCACGCCTGTCAGTTACCTAAGCATAGCTGGATTCACGGCTGGATTAATAATTCAGAAAGCCATAGAAACCGCCGGTTCCCTTAATGCAACCGCGGTGAGGCAAGCCATTAATTCATTCTCAGGTAAAATAACGACAATTGATGGTCCCTTCATGATAAACTCCACGAACGGCATGCAGCTTGGCGAGGTGCCTCTCGTTGGGCAAATCGTGCCAACGCCAAGCGGCTTGCAGACAATAGTGGTTTACCCACCCAACCTAGCGACAGGTAAAGCAATATATCCAGCACCTGGTTAATAACCTTCTCAATCATTTAAAAACAATATTAAGTATTTTTCATTCATAAAAGGAATCCTAAGAAATCAATTACGCCTATGTTGACTTATTGGCTAGGTAAAGTTTTGATCATAATTAGAAGTTAGAAGAAACTGAACTCTCCTCGCTAAAGCTCGGAGCTTTCTTGCTCATATTTCGTAACTCAATAAGGAGAGGCACTCCTGGAGGTTTATTTTTATAAGGAGGTCAGCATTAAGTCCTTCCCCACATATATTGCCTATTAATAATGCCGGGGGCATCGCGGAAGCTTGGTTCTAGCTAGTCCTTGTTTTTCCGTAATCATGTCTTATTCATATTCAGACGCTAGAGACCCCAAAACCCGTAAAGGCGGGGAGTTAAATATTTGGTTAATTTTGATGTTCCCTGAAGGCTGAAGTTAAAGTGGCGGTGCAGGGAAAGATAACTCGTGCCTTAGTGAGGGGCGTGGGTCAGGGGAGTGTAAATGCCCTGAAGGGGGAGTGAAGGCTTACCGTGATGGTTGGAAGCCTCAAAACCCCGCAAGAAAAGGGTAATTCACCTTGTGAGGGTCACGCTTTTATAGTTACACTATTAACACTGATAGGCCCCCAGGCGTGGAACCCATGAGCGAGGAATGCCCTCCCCAATGATTGGGTTTCCTCCGAGAGGGGCTACACCTATGCATTATAATGGTATTAAACCTAGCCCCAAAGGGCTATGGATCAAGTTGCTGGTTATACAGCGAAAAAATAAAAACATGCTCTCAATTTCATAAGGTATGTCAATTATTGATTGGGCGAATATATACGAGAAGGCCCATGGTTCGGTTAATTTTGATGAACAGCGGGGGCACTTAACTTTCGGGAATGGGCAGCCACTGATGACTATGCCCACAAAATTAATAGAAATGGCTTGGCGGGATTTAATGAAGTATGTGGAGGGAGCTGCCGATATTTTGATAAAGAGCATGGGGAGAACATTCGGCGAGCTACACAAAGGTAACTCATCGATTGATTACATCGATCTTCACTTCATTGCTCACGGTTTTGGCCGAGTATCCGGCACATTAAGCAATGTAGTGGTTTCTAATCCCCCCATTCCCAGTGGTGGGGATCCAAGGCCCATAGCATTATTCCTAGCGGGTTTCTTGGAGGGCATTACCGGGGGCACATATGATGGCGAGTGCACTCCAGAGAAGTGCATCTTCAATAAATTGGCTTAAGCTTTAAGTGGAAAGCGGGTAACGTTTTAGCGTGGTCACAATTAGGGAGGTGTTGAATAAGTTGAAATGGACTGGCTCTGCCCATGATTACTATGTCACTTACGTATCAAGGGGCGCGCCAAATGATGAAGTGACTATACCGGCATCATCCATACTGGAGTTGCTTCACGATGGCTTCTTGGTTAGCATAGATGGGAGGGAGACATATATACCATACCATAGAGTCATCCTCATACGGTCGAGGACCGGCTCCATTTTATTGGATAGGCGAAGACACTAGGCGAGCGATATTCCCCATAATAATTCCATTGCTCACGGCTTCAAGTGGAAAAACTTAAAATGCAGAAAATGCACCCAATAGGATATATGTCAAAACCCGGTCCCAAGGTATTCGACATAATAACTATTGGGGATAGGTGCAAGGAATGCGAGATATGCGTCACGGTTTGCCCAACTAAGGTCCTCGTGATAAGTGATGTAATGAATAGAAATGGGTATAAAGTATCCTACGCTGCCCATCCGGAGAAATGCATTGGATGCAAGCTATGCGAGTGGTCCTGTCCTGACTTCGCCATATTCGTCAAGCCCGGCGAGGGTAGATCCAGGGGATTAATTACCTGGAGTAGTCCAGAAAAGGCGCCGGAGCCAGCGGTGGTTAGGTGATGGGGATGGCCAGTATCGGGTACTTAACCGGTAATCAAGCCGTGGCCGAGGGAGCCATGGCTGCTGGACTACGATTCTATGCGGGTTACCCAATAACCCCTGCCTCAGATCTATTTGAATACCTGTCTGAGAAGCTCCCAAAGAGGGGTGGAGTGGTTTATCAGGGGGAAGATGAGATAGCCAGCATAGTTGCAGTCATTGGTGCTTCCTGGAGCGGCGCCAAGGCAATGACGGCTACATCAGGCCCCGGCTTCTCATTAATGGCTGAATCAATAGGCTTAGCAGCCATGACTGAGACCCCCCTCGTTGTCGCGGTCAACATGAGGACGGGCCCCTCTACTGGAATAGCGACGACTCCTGGCCAAGGAGATGTAATGCAATCCAGGTGGTTGAGCCACGGCCATTACCCCATAGTGGTGTATGCCCCCACGGGTGTTCAGGACAGCTTTGACTTAGCAATTAAGGCATTTAACGTGGCGGAGGCGCTTCGTGTGCCCGTGATTATACTCAGCGATGCGGCGATCGCGCATGGGCGAGAGAAGGTGATCATGAAGAGCGATGTGCCGATCATTAATAGGAAGAAACCGGCCCCCGGCTCCAAGTACTTGCCGTACGAGGCTGGAAATGATTTAGTGCCGCCCATGGCGTCCTTTGGGGAGGGATTCAACGTATTGGTGGAGTCCCTTCAACACGATGAGCGGGGCTACTATGTGCCCACCAGTCAAGTGTTTGAGAAGTTGGTGACTAGGCTTAATAGGAAGACTGAGATCCATAAAAAGATGATCGTGGAGTCCCGCGTTTATGGGGATGATGATGCCGACACACTACTAATAGCGTTTGGCTCCTACGCCAGGGTTGCGCGGGGAATGGCTAGGAGGGCAAGAGATCTTGGATTGAGAATTAAGGTGTTCGTCCCCATCTCGATTTGGCCCCTTGACGAGGAGACGTTGATTAGGGAGGCATCGAGGGCGAGGAACATCGTCGTTATGGAGAATAATTTAGGGCAACTACATAGAGAGGTGCAGCGCATCATAAGGAATCGAGACGCCTTATTCCTGCCCCTACTCCGCGTTGAGCTCCCCACCCCCACGGAGGCCCTTGATGAACTTAGGAGAATAATTAAATCCTAACAAAAAGGGCAACAAGCCCCGCCCTTCAGGGCAGGGAGGAGGTCGCTCGGTAAAACTTAAATAGATAAAAGTAAAATATTAACTCATGGAGGCTATCCAGGTAAGTGTTCCACGGCTTCATCCATTGGATGATTACCTTAGAACCGATAGGCTTCCCCACACGCTTTGCCCAGGCTGCGGCATAGGCATAGCCCTCAACGCCTTTCTGAGGGCAGTTAATGAGTTGAGCAGTGAGGGCAAGCTTGATAGGAGGAATATCTTGTTCATCGGTGGCATTGGGTGCACGGCCAGGATGAGCATGTACACTATGTTCGACAGTGCCCACGTCACTCATGGACGCGCAATACCATTCGCCACCGGCGCGAGGCTCGCTAATCCCAATATTATCCCAGTGGTGTTCAGTGGGGACGGCGATTTAGCCGGCATTGGCGGCAATCACTTAATACACGCTGCTAGGCGCAACATGGATCTGCTTGTCGTTGTCATAAATAACATGACGTATGGATTAACGGGGGGCCAGTTATCCCCAACCACCCCAACTGGTCACTACACCACGACCACTCCATACGGTAATCCAGAGAGGCCCTTTAACTTAGTGCCCCTAATAGCCGCTGCGGGCGGCAACTACGTGGCTCGCGCATCAATTACTCAGCCGGAGGTCATGAAGTCCTACTTCAAGAAGGCATTGGTTAGGGAGGGCTTCCGCTTCATTGAGGTCGTCTCCACGTGCCCCGAGAATTACGGTAGGCACTTGGGCTACAAGTCACCCGCCGACTTTTACCTGAAGATAAAGGAAGTGGTTAAGATGAGGAGCGGCATAAAGCCCTGGGACGCCAAGTATGATTGGAGCAGCGAGATAACTATTGGCGAATTCATTGATAGAAATGAGCCGGGCTTCTCCAGGTCACTATATGAGCAGATAAATAAGGTGAGGAACAGTGAGAACTGAGATAATCCTAGCCGGTAAGGGAGGGCAGGGAATATTATTGGCCGGGTACTTGATTGGCTACTCCGTCGCGAAATTCACTAATTATCAAGTATCATCAACGGAGGAGTACGGAGCGGAGACTAGGGGAACGGATAGCAAGATGGATATAGTCATCGCTGATGAGGAGATAGACTTCATTGGAGCCGAGCGCGCGGACATAGCCATATTCATGTTTAAGGACCAGGCAGCCAAGTACGCCAAGTACGTGAAGGATGGCGCCACGGTAATAATAGACTCCACCCTAGTGAATGCAGACTCGCTGCCTCGGTCGTGGAGAGTAATGGGGCTACCCTTCACTGAATTAGCCGAGAAGAACTTGGGGACGCCCAGGGTGGCCAATATGGTGATGCTTGGCGCATTCTCATCGCTGGGCTTAGTGCCCATAAATGCATTGGAAAACGCAGTCAAGGAAGTAGTTAATCCTAGATGGATTGACCTCAATATAAAGGCACTTCATCTGGGTCTTGAGGAGGGCAAGAAACTGGCGGCGACCCAAGCCGCTCACTAAAGAGAAATAGGCAACAAGCTCTTAAAATATTTAGTATGTTAATGTCGCCTCAATATGTTTCCACCAGCAATACTTAATATCGGTGTTGCGGCTATGTTTTTATGGATGTGATTAAGGAATTGGAGGAGCTGGAGAACATTGAGGAGGCCGGAGTAGCCGAGTTAAGTAAGGCACTAGGCAAGGTGAGCGGCCGAGACAGGGAGGCACTGCTTGGAATGCTGCTTGATGCAATGATTCACCTAGAGCTAGTTAGGGGAATTAGGAGGGCATTAATTGAGCACAGGAAAATAAGCGAGACCAAAAATAATGGCCGCGGCAGCGTGATTAGCATCATTGATGCCCACAATAAGATAGAGGCTAGATCCATTGAGCTCTACACGGATCTAATAAACGCAAACGTGAGCGAATTGGCTTCGCGATTATTTGAGGTGATTCGGAGAAATGAGGAGGAGCACTTAGTCATAGAATACACGTTATTGAGTTCCCATAGGCGCGCCGCCAATTCAAGGCATGCAAGGTAGTTATCCATTGAGTTGATTAATGGCTTCCCTCAATGCGTCGCTGGCCCGGGTTCCCTCCTTAACCATTATCACCTTGAGCCCGGATTCCCTAGCCCTCTTCTCGCACTCGATCCCCATTCGGGTCACCATGATCGCGTTCACGCCCATCTCCATCGCTTTCTGGAGAGCCATGACTCCCTTTAGCGACGTTGATATTGCGGAGAGGGCTGGATTTGGAATTGCCTGTATCTGCTTAGCCTCTCCGTTTCCCGTCTCGTAGAGAACTATTTGCCGCGCGCTTTCCAGGCTCGCCACGTATATTGCTGATTGGAATACGGCCACCTTCATGAAACTAGGAGTAACTCCAATCATTTTGAGGTTAACTCATGTGAGGATTAATGAGAGGGTGATTAGCGTCTCGCTTTATAGGCTTAATTTTTCTCCCTGAAGAGGTAGGCGCTAGTCTCCGTTAGTCTACGCTTATAAAGTGGTTGATACAATGGTCCAGGCTTATCGGAGAATCGTAGGTACTTCCTAGCATCGGGTAACCCAGTTAATTCAAAGAAGTGATCCCACCCAATCCTAGCCACCCAATCCCCTAAGCGCTCCCCCTTCTCGGCGTGATTCACCCATGTATCCACTATCCTCTTAACCACCCTGACTAGAGTGGGCCAACGCGGCGGTTCATTAGGTAAGTACGGCACCACGATTTTGCTCATCATTTGCCCAAGCCTGCCCGTGTTGGATGCCTTGCCTCCCACCAACACCATTACGCCCGCCTTCTCCGGATTATAAGCCATCGCATCAGTGGTGTCCCTGCACCGTCCACACGCTATGCAAAGCTCCTGCCTAACGGCGACACTATAGGCTTTTCCGGTTCCATCCTTCTTAGCCGTTATGGCGCCAACTGGGCAAGCCGCAATCACGTCGCTGGGAGAAGATACTTGGGAGAACCACTTATCATCGGCCACCGGCGCCTGAGCTGGGTAACCCACCACGGCTATGTCTGATGCATTAATGGCACCGCCACAGGCATTGGGGCAACCGGATACCTTTATCGATAAGTGGGCCGGTGTCTCCTTCTCGTAAACGTACTCATGCAGTGCATCGCCTATGGCCTTCGCCATGCTTGGCGCATCGGTCACCGCGGTAGTGCAGGTTAGGTAGGCAGTACAAGGCTGAATGTTCCATAAGTGATTCCCCCACCCGCCAATTAGGAATCCAAGCCTCCTTAACTCATCCTCAAGCCTATGCGCGTTCTCCTCTCTATCCGTTATTATCTCTATGTTGCCCTGCGGCGTTGGTCTAATTAATCCAATCCCATACGTATCCGCCAAGTCGCATAGCTTCTCCAACGTATCGGCGCTATACCTAGCGTTAGGCGGACCAATCACCTTCACCGTGAATATCCTATCCCCGCTCTCGGAGACGTGCTCCATTATGGCCGGCGTAATCATTCTCCTATTGATCCACTTCCCCATGTTATTCCTAAGAACCGAGGGCAAGTAATTAGTATACGGTATTGGGGGAAGCTTCTCTGGGTGATTCACTGGAGTAACGTCTCCCGTCCTCACCACGATCGAGTATTGCCTATCCCTAACATGTGGCTCAGAGCTCATGATTTCCGTGATTGATTCCCGATTTATATGCCGTATTTCACATTAATGTGGAATATGGCTTTTATATCGTGAATTCATGTGAATAGGCATGACTGAGCTACCCATAGATGAATCGCTGTGGCCCGCTCCCCCAAGTAGGGAGGAAGCCGAGAAGGCGCTTAAGGCATTGGAGGAGGGCCCATGGCCGAGCCACGTGACTGAGTTACGTAGAAGCAAGTACCCAATTCACTTATATGGAATGGGGCTGGTCGCCAAGGCAACGCCCTGGGCCTCGAGCGTTGCTAATGCTCCGGGAATATTTGCGGGAGTTCTGTCTAGGGTTTCGCATCCCTGGACTCGAATGGATCCGCCCATTTCCGAGGATCATGAGAGAATAATAATCCCCTCCGCTCAAGTCGTGAGCACCATCGTGATGAGGGAGTTAATACGAATATCGCGGCAATATGGTTGGTCCCTCTTCCAATTAATAGGTGGAACCGGCGACATAGTGATGAATGTGGAGAGGGATAAGATAATTGATGCTGCCAAGGAAGTTAGGAGAATAGGCTTGGAGGTAGGTGGATCGGGGGACGTCATGAGGAACTCAGTGGCATGCCCCGGCCCGCTTTTATGTGAGTACGCCATATATGACACCCTGAGGGCTCGTGACATGACTTATGAATGCTTCCTGGACTGGGCATCTTACCCGCAATTCCCCTATAAGATAAAATTCAAATTCTCCGGTTGCCCAATTGATTGCCTCAAGGCGCAGGCCAGGGCCGATTACGTATTCATTGGAACCTGGAGAGGCGCTCCCAGCATAGATGAGGAGGCGCTCAATAAATGGGTTGAGGAGGGGGGAGACATTGATGAATTGGTTAAGGCTTGCCCAACTGGCGCCATGGAGTTCAGGAACGGCAGGTTAAGCATAGATGGCGGCAAGTGCATTCAATGCATGGAATGCATTAAACGCGCGTATCCAGCGCTGTCCCCCGGTAGAGAGAGGGGAATAAGGGTGCTGCTGGGGGGAACCATAAAGAGCCGGAATGGCCCTAAGCTGGCCAAGGTCTTGATACCATTCATTCCGCTGCGGGACTCCATGCATCCAGACGATGAGGTAATGAAGGTATTCGAGCTATTGAAGGATAAGGTTGTGCCGAAGTGGGATGAGATTGGTTGGCGCAGGGAGCGCATAGGGGATGTGGCGATAAGGCTTGGATGGAAGAGGTTTGTGACGGAGGTGGCTAACCTAGATCCTAAGGACATAGTTAAGGATGGGGGAGGCAAGGAGCCATATTATATGAATGGCATCCCATTCTTCATAATGAGCGATGAAGATAAGAGGACATACCTGAATGAGCTGGGGGAGTCAATGAAGGACTGGGATTAGTATGAATCCCATTCTTTTTGCATTATTCATTGTATTACCCTACATCTCGCTGGCCGTTCTCATAATAGGCGTGGCCTATAGGATATATGCCTGGGCCTCCACGGCGAAGGGCACCAATGGCCTTTACTTGGGCCTCTATAGACTAGTCAATAGGGCGGGGCAACATAGTTATGCTGAGGCGGCGGGTTACATTCTTTCCAGGATGTTCCTCTTCAATTCGATAATTAAGAAGAGCCATGGAAGGGATTATGGGACATGGCTGGGGGTCTTCCTGTTTCATTGGGGCATCTTCCTCCTAATAATATTCCACTTGCACCTCTGGATGCCTTGGATAACGGTGAGTGAGGCGATCATGTATATCATGGGAATGAGCACCGGCGCCGTGGCCCTCGCTGCGGGCTTCTTCCTCCTTATTCGTAGGATTGACTTGAGGAGGATATATGGATTAGCCATGAACTCAATGGATGATTACGTGGCGATTTCCTGGGTTATCCTCATCCTCATAATGGGCCTATTGATGAGGGCGGCTGCTCCCCCTCAATTATTTAGAGAAGCCACTGATTGGGCCATTGGGCTATCATCGCTTCACCCAGTTCCTCCTCCACCATACATGCTTTTCTATATTCATGTCCTAGCGGTCGAGTTATTCATGATATATGTGCCGTTCTCGAAGATGATTCACCCATTCACGTTCCCGGTCAATCCCGTCCTCTACGGCAAGTTCGAGGATATTAATGAGGTGAAGAAGAGTGTGGAGAGGAAGTTGGGGTGGTGAATTGTGAGGCGAGTATCATATGATGGCAAGAGAGACATATTGGAGGGTAGTCCAAAGTATAGTGAATGGAGAAAGGAATTCGAGGGTCGGGGAAGCATCCATGTCAGGATAAAGGAGGAGACCGATGAGGAGACCCTTAAATCAATAGGCATGCCAAGCATTCAGAAGATAGAGAGCAATGCCCCGCTCCAGGAGAAGAAGAAATTCTTCGCCTCAAGCCTAATGCGGGCCGCCAAGGAGAACAGGACATTCAAGCATCACATGGATGCATGCACTCATTGCGGTCTCTGCATAGATAAGTGCCCAGAGTACCTGGGGACCAGGGATCCCATGAATAGCCCAGTGGGGCGCGGCGACTTGGTGAGAAGCATCTATAGGAGACTTAACAAGTTGAGCCATGGCTTATTGGGGAAGGAGGCCGATGAGGAGGCGCTGCTGCGAGCCATGGAGGACGTGGACCTGGACAAGATATGGACTTACTATTACCAGTGCACCGAGTGCAGGCGCTGCTCCGTGTATTGCCCCATGGGAATAGATCAGGGCGAGGTCACTAGAACCATTAGGCAAATATTTGTCGAGATGGGAATGATTCCGGAATTCAACGCCAGAACAATTAGGGGAATCTATGAGACTGGGAACAATATGTACATAAAGAAGGAGGCCGCGCAGAACGTGCTGGACTTCGTTATTGATGAAATGGCGGAGGAAACGGGGAAGAAGATGCGGGGAGTAATGGATGCCGAGAAGGCCGATGTGCTTCTCCTCCCCTCATCGACCGATTTCTTCTCCAACATAGGCACGCTGAAGGGCGAGATAGCGATAATGAATGAGCTTGGGCTCAATTGGACATTCGACTCCAGGGCGCTTGAGGTAGCTAACTTCGGCTTATTCGAGGATGAGGCTCACCTGAGGTATATTGGGGATAATTACATAAATGCTGCCCTGAGGAGAAAGGCTAGGCTAGTCGTGTTTGGGGAATGCGGTCATGGCTGGAGGGCATTCAAGAACTACGTAGCGCCGCGGCTTGAGGCGATGGGGATAGATGCTATATCCATAACTCAACTAACGGCGTGGGCCCTCAAGAAAGGTAAGTTAAGTATTGATAAGAAGGTTGATGCCGTGGTCACGTATCATGATCCCTGCAACTTAGCTCGGGCCGGCGATCTCTTGGAGGAGCCTAGGTTAGTGCTTAAGAGTGTGGTGAAGGAATTCAGGGAGAGAATGCATAATAGGGAGAAAACCCTATGCTGCGGCGCCGGCGGCGGCTTGCTCACAGATGAATTAATGCCGTTGAGGGTATGGGCTGGATGGCCCTCTGTTTATGATTCCCTATTAACCGGTGCCCAATACATGGTTGCGCCCTGCTCCATAGATAAGGCTCAATTCCCCGTGGTGATCAATTATCATAAGGCCCCCATAAAGTTCAAGGGAGTTTCCGACTTCGTGTACGCCGCTCTCTATGGGCTTGACGTGGACAAGATAGCCTAGGTCCCCGCATAGATGGGGACTAATAATGTTTAGGTCTAACCTCCTCCTGCTGAGTTTCTAAATAGATGCCAGCATGGAGATCCCGCATATAAATCAGAATTCCTGGACACGGCGGGGATTACCCGTATGCTGCTCGACGCCCTTATCGCGTGGGGAGCAATATCCTTTATTATTTTAAAGTCTAGCGATAAACCTCGCCTTTTAGGGTTGGGAGAGGAAAGGTCGAATCTGAGGGATTCCTTTAAAATAATGGAATTAACGCGTCCGTGATGGCCGTGATCATATTCTAACGGCATAGTATTCCATTATAAAATTGAAATATTATGGTTTGAAGCGGCTATGGTTTGAATACGTGCAGCACTCCATTGTTGTCCAATATCAATAGATACCCATCCACTAGCACTGGATTAGTTGTCACCGGCGCCTCCACGTTATATTTATAAAAATAAAAATTTTCTAAAATAAAGGCTCAATTTATTATGGCAAGAATTTCCATTGATGCTGAAAGTCGAGGGCCAGCATTTAAGCGGGGGAATCGAGCGAGACAGCGTGGTCAGTTACGTGGGTTAAACAAAATAGGTTCCCCACGGGATTCATGTGAATGGGAAAGGTATTCATAATTGGAGTGGGTCCTGGGAACTTTGACTTGCTCACGCTGAGGGCAGTGAATGCCCTAGCCTTGTGTCAAGCAGCCGTGGCAGGCGACGCCACGCTCACCCCTAGCTTGATGGATTTCATTAAGGAGCATTACCCTAACCTCAGGATAATAGTGCTTGATAAACGACATAGGGGAGACGGAGTTGATCTAGTGATTAGATACGCTAGATCAGGCCTTAACGTGGCTCACCTAAAGAATGGCGATCCCGCATTATTTGGGGGGCTGGAGGATGAGCTAATCAAATTAAGCAGTCTCGGCATAAGTTATGAGGTAGTGCCGGGAGTATCATCAATATCAGCCGCGTGCGCTGACCTAGGCATTTTTCCCACATCTAGGAACAATGGCTACATGGGGTTCATTGTAATTAATGGACATGACGCGCCGCTGGACACCCAGATCAAGGCCCTTAGATTACTTGGTCGAGGCTTCATATTAATGCCGCGCAGTGATTACTTGGTCGAGGTGTGTCGCGAATTCAAGTGCAGGGAAGCAGTAAATGTGGAGAGGGGGAAAGGCAGAACCCTCCGCCTAGTATTCGTTGAGAGCGGCTCCAATGCATAGCATTAACGGTGTTGAGGGAGTCATCAGCCTAGTGGTTCACGTCACGTCATCAGTGGGCTTTAGGAGTCATCACGTTCTTCACGAGACCCGCATAGAATTTAATAGTTAACTCTAGGGACTTGATGTCCACGTACTCGTCGGGTCCATGTATATTGCCGCCCCTTGGCCCAAAGTCTATGGCATCAATTCCGAGAGGCGAGAAGTACCTGCTGTCGGATGCTCCATTCATCTCAACTACCCGCGGAGCAATTCCCACCCTTCTCAATGCATCCATTGCCGACCTAACTAAGTCAGAGGACTGTGAAGTAAATAGGTAGCCGCCGCCACCGTGAATCTGAACCTCAGCCTCAAGATCGCCTAACTGCTCCTCGATTGCCCTCCGCACCTCAGCCTCGTCATCAGTCATTGCCCTGATATCCAGCACTAATTCATGTGATTCGCCTCGCCGCTTATAGTAATTCGGGGTCGCATTAACACCATATTCGCTGGGTGCCTTCCCCTTAATCACTGGCCTAGTTAATGGAACCACCGCCTTAACCAACGCGGTTAATCCCTCATCAATGGAAACAAAATCCCCCGCCGGATCCTCGATAACAATGCTTCCCCAGACAATGGATGGAACCACGTTAGTCTTGAGCCAAGAACCCCCCAACTCACTCATGTGAGCGTCATTAACCCTCACGAATTGTGACAACGCTATTAAGGGATGGGAATCAACGCCGGACAGGAAATAGGCCGCATGGTGAGGAGGCTTAACCTTATAGTCAAGCCTAAACTCAACCCGCTTAGTTGTTCCCCTAATCATGGACACGGCGCTCGGCACGCTTATGGTTGCCTCAAACACGCCTCGCCTCCTATTAATGATAACCATGCCATTGCCGTCAGCGTTCACAACCATTGACGGCATACTGGACTCCTCGGCCAAGCGATCCCTAATCAATTTGGCTCCGCGTCCCCCCGCCTCCTCATCCATAGTTATGGCTAGCATTATCGTTCCCTCCCCGTCTCTGGACTCCTCCAGCGCGGCGATGATTGCAGCCACGTTTCCCTTATCATCGAGCGCGCCCCTGCCGTACGCCTTTTCTCCCTCCACCGTGAGCTTTAGTGGATCATGGCTCCACTCATCCCTATTAAAGGGAACGGTATCCAGGTGAGCCATTAAGAGAAGCCTGGGCTCCCCCTCACCCCTATGGGCAAGCATGTGGCTGAGGCCCCCGTCCCGGATCAATTCATATTTGAAACCCAAAGACTCCACTTCCTCCCTAACTATGTCGAGGGCCTTGGCGTCCGGGTACTTCCCCTCCCCTGGATTTATCACTGTATCAACCTCAACCAATTCCTTCAGTAATTTAATTGCATCCATAGCTATGAAAGGCGGTAATGGATAAAAACATTACTGCTAGTATGAGTAAACGCGGGTCCTCCACATGGGTTGTGAAGCCAATTGCCTCACTATCTCGAGAACTTTCTTCCCAGCCTTCACGTTATATTCATAGGTGCCCTCGGCCGTGTCTATGGATATAGTCATGATGCCATCATTGGGATACCCGATTACCCTAACGAATCTATAACTAGTCTCATAATCAGGCACGGAGTAATCTATGTTTGGTCTCCTCGATAATGTGTAGAATACCAGGAACGCCAAGACACCCACGGATCCCAGGAGCGGCCCCTCCACCATATATGCAGGCGGTGGTGTTGGTCCTCGCATGAGCGAGTAGAGGATAACTGCATACGCCGATGCAGCTATCACAAGAATTAATCCGATCACTATGCTCATCAATAGTCTCCTCTTAAATTTCCTTTCCTCCGTTATGTCCTTCATCATGAATGACGATGAAGAGAACACGAATAAGTAGAGTCTATCCTCAACAAGCCCCTCAAAGTAGACGCTCATTAAAGAAGTTTTACATGATTCCCTTTTTTATTTATTGTCTATTAATGCTGCGGCTTTAGAGGCACTTAAGGGGGTCCCCCAAGTACCTTAATATGCGTCGCACAGTCCTTATATTGCCCCTAATGGTTCCCAGCCTACGCATGGCTTTATCCACGTGAGGCTTAGTGAGGCCCCTTAACTTCACCTCATTAACTATCTCCATGTACCGCTTCTCCTCCAGCCTCAATGCATCTAGCTCGGCGCAGAGCCTCCTGGCGTCCCCCAAATCTTCCCTGGGAGCCTCCTTTATTGGGTAACCCAGTAACCTCTCCTCCACTAATCTCAATCTCTCGTCCTCCTCATTAATATGGTTCAGTATTGAGGCGTAATCGATTCCCCCCAAGTACTTGCCATACTTGGCCGCTATATAGGTGACCTCATCCTTATCCACGCCTAAACCACCTCTGGATCACTTTTTCGCCAATATAGTGCTCCATGACTACCTCCTCATTGTTGTGAACCCTCACTATTGATTCCCTGACCCGCTCCTCCTCATTGCCGACCTCCTCCTGATCGTCCTCCACCTTGGCGTAGCGTGATGGGTTATCCATGGTGCTTAGCTCTATGCCTAGGTTGCGGATCATCGATATCGCGGCGTCCCTTGGGATTGCTCCATCAATTGTTAGCTTGATGATTCTTCGCGCCAGGAGGGCAGCGCTTGACCTAGCCTTATGGTCAAGCAATATTATATCGTTCCCCAGCCCCTTCTCCTGACGCAGAGACATGAGGAGAGCCACTGGGCCTAATTAAAAATAAGTAGTGGATAAAAAAGAAATATACAGCTCGGCAAAAATTTCCTCCCCTCATTCCTGGCCCCATTCCATGAACGATGTAAGGGGTTGATTCTTTAGCGAGGCTATCAATGCATCGAGCGGTATGCCGGCCTCCATTATTGCCGCCGGCCTAACAACCACATTTCCCTCCCCGGTTTCCTCAAGCTTCTCGGCCGGCATTACCCTCCACTTATCGCTGCCGTACTTGACGGCCACATACGCGGATCCACTGGCTCTCCTCGCGAATTCCAGTAGCTTTTGATACTTGTCTTTCTCGATATAGATTGGCCCCTCCTTTGCCCTGTACTTGACCTCTATCACCAATATCTTTCCATTTATAGATGCCACGATATCCGGCACGTACCTCCTCCGCACGCCTCCACCGCTGGAGCAGCCGCGTAGAACCGCGAATCCCTCCTCCCAGAGGTGATTAGCTATCTTTCTTTCATATGAGGAGCCCTTGGCCTTGTGTGACACGTCACTAAAACCAAGCCAAGGTTTTAAATTTGCTGCAATGATTCCCCAGGAAGTAATTAGAACTCGAATCTGAGTTTGCCGCCCATGAGTAACTTATAGAGAACCATTTGCTGCACTTCATTGGTGCCCTCCCCTATCTCCAGTATCTTGGCATCCCTATAGATCCTCTCGACCACGCTATCCTTGCTGTAGCCATAGCCGCCATGTATTTGAACAGCATCCTTAGCTATCTCGACAGCCGTGGGGCCTGAGTACAGCTTCGCCACGTGAGTCATCACTAGGAAATGGGGATCCATAGAATCATATAGATACGCTGAGTAGTATATTAAGGTTCTCATAGTCTCGAGCCGCTGATACATTGAGGCCAACTTGAATTGAGTGACTTGGTGCTCTATAATGGGCTTCCCAAATGCTTGCCTCTGCTTAGACCAATTAATGGATTCCTCCACGGCCCTTTGGCTAAGGCCCAATGCGACTGCCGATACAGCTGTTCTGCCGACATCCAGGGTATAATTAATGATGCTCCAACCATTATTGAGGCCGCCCACCACATCATCCTCCCCAGCCCTACAATCATTTATGAACACCTCGGCATCCCCTATGCCCCTCACCCCCATCAAATCAATTTGATTAGTCTCTATACATTTGCTCCTCTGTATTAGGAACGCGGTCAGTGCCTTATGTCTCTCCTCCCTGCTTCCCGTCCGAGCAAATATTAGGAAGTAGTCCGCATAGTGGCCATTCGTGATCCACATCTTGTGGCCGTTAATCGACCATTCGCCGCCGACCCGAGTAGCAGTCGTCTCCAGAGCCCCCGCATCGCTTCCACAACATGGCTCACTGAGGCCGAATGCGCCAATCAATTCCCCACTAGCCACCTTGCTCAAGATCTCTCTCTGATGCTCGGTACCAAACCTGTAAATTGTGTGGGCAAAAAGCACGCCTAGCGCTTCGGTTAGTAAACCAAAGGAACCGCTTGACCTAGATAATTCCTCCAGAACTATTACGCCGGCCCTTAAATCGTAACCGGGACCCCCATACTCCTGTGGTATCGTTGGCGTCAGTATCCCCTGCTTTCCAGCCTCCCGTATTAGGTCCCGCGGGTAATGGTCTTGATCTATTAATTTAGCCTCCTTCTCCACCCTGGTTTCCGCGAATTCTCGAGTAACTTTCCTTACTAAATCATGCTCACTTGTAGTTATTCCCATATATACTTGACTTAGTAAAGAATTAATAACTTTTATCTAATAAGCAAAAATAGGTTAGCCAGTAGCAATGCTATTGAAAATAAATGGCCTAAGGCCATCTATGCTCGCCTATTGGTTTATATGGCGTGGAAAAAAATTAAAACTAAGGGTATTCATGGAAACGAGCCCCGGTAGTATAGCTCGGTCAAGTATGTGGGCCTTTCGAGCCTGCGACCCGGGTTCAAATCCCGGCCGGGGCATTTAGAGAATGATCCATTATTTAATTATTTTCAATAATTAAAATGAGAATTTAGGGGGATTTAAGGAGCTAAGTGGAAACTATATAAAATTTGGATTTCACTCAAATAAAAATAGGGAAACGTGGATTTAAGTTGGCTTTATTTGTTGCTTGGTTACTCTATTTTGCCTATTGCCTTCCTGATTTTCTTGCCGTTGGGGAGCTGGAATAGGCCTATAACTATGCCTTTTCTCCCCCTTGGCTGCAGCACCCAAACCTTTAGGGGCTTTAGCTTGTACTTGTGTCCCTCATACTCGACCTCATATTCCTTGCCCATATATTCCTGAGTGTTTACGCCAGGCATTTTGGTCGAATAGATATTGGTGTCATGTGTTTATTAAGTAATCATGGGGGTATCATGGGTAATAAACGACAAATTAAACTCTTTTTACAACTGTATATATGGATCATATGGATGATAATTGCATGTTTCCGCCACGAAACAGCCTTAAAAACAAATAATAAGCACGCTCCTTCTGCGCATCAATATAACATATGCCACTAAACGAATCCCGGGAGACAATCGATACACGATCGTTGCCCTAAAGGTTATTGAGCATTCTTAGTGTAAACCCTAAGGGGACCAGCCGCTCAAGGCGGGGAAGAGGCTAGATACCAACTATAGATATTATACCCAACGCTCACGCTCATCAACTTATCTGGATAACTCTCTAGCCCCACCTGTATGGCATTCAAGTAAAGCATATCGCCAATTAATCCTCTCCTGCTCAATTCGTTAACTGCGGCGTTCAGTAAGCTATTGAGATTAATAGAATAAGTTCCCCTCCATAATCCATGGGATTCATTGAATTCCGGGATAAAAATTATTAGGCTCCAACCATTCGTGCCGCCGGTATGGGGCAAGATGAAAACAGCATAGGTCATGTTACTCCTCATCATATTTCCATTGCTAATTATTAGCATTGGGATTGAGAGGTTGCCTACTTTAAGCCAGTATTGCTGGTTCTGTAAGCTCTCGTTAGCGAACATCCATAACATTACCTCGGCATCGCCAGGACCTAGGTAAGTTGCGTTGGGATTCCTCACGAGCCATATATCATATGAAAAATCATCTATGGTACCCAGATGCCGCCACAGGCTATAATTAATCGTAATCCAGACATCACTTAATCTAGAGAGCTTGATTGGTAGCTTTAATGGATTGGAGGTAATTGTGCGCGAAGCGAATGGGAACCAATACTCTTGACCGTACATTAAGCCTGGATACCCAATAACGTGTATTTCTGGATCTATGAGGCTAACTTGGGTAAGCGTTTCATTCACAGCCACACCCCCATAGTCAAAGCTGATATTGGTTAGGCCCCCTCCGGACTTTAGATTCCAGAGAAACGGCGAGGCAATTAGAGTGACATTCTCTAAGTAAATCTCAGCCATGGAGTACCTGGACTGTTGTAAATAGGAGCCCAACAAAGAGAAATGAGTCTTTCCAGGCATCAAGTAGAGAACGGTTTCCCCATTATTGACATGACGTAATGATAATAATAGATAAGCCATTGATAATGCGATAATCATGGGGAGGAGAATAATTACTCTATTGTCCATCTATTTCCCTGTCTCGAAGCATTTTTATTATTTACTAGGTACCTTCAAGTATTTACCTCATCGATCGCTTTATCAATCATGTTAGTATTGTTACCCTGGCTTTCTCGAATGATTGCTTACTTAGCCTGTACACCTCATCAATTAGTTTGTTTCGAAAAGATGCTGGCCCCACGGCATTCTCCACCGCGGCTTCAGCGGCTACCTCGAATGCTACTAGTCCCTCTATTGCTGCTATGAAGGCATCCCTATTGATTGCTAGGAAGCTCGACATAACGGAGCCCAACATGCATCCACTCCCAGTCACTAATTGAAGCATGGGGGTCCCATTCCTCACCTCGCCGCGCCTCCTTGCATCGGAGACGTAGTCCACGGGCCCCGTGGCTACGGCCGTGGTGCTGAACTCCCTAGCAACCTTATCCACGGCATCCATGCTGGCTCCACCCAGTGAATCAACGCCCTTAATTCTTCCGGATTCCCCGGCGAGTGCCATTATTTCGCCTCCATTGCCCTTCACTATGCTTATCTCCACTTCCCGCAGCAATTGCTTCGCCGTCTCTGTGCGGAGCCTCGATGCGCCGGCTCCAACGGGATCCAGCAGCACTGGAACCCCATTCTTGTTAGCGGCTTTTCCTGCCGCCAGCATTGATTCGATCCACTGCCTATCAAGTGTGCCTATGTTAATGTATAGGGCCCCCGCGGCTGCGACTAATTCCTCCACCTCCTCTAATGCATGGGCCATTATTGGGGAGGCCCCTATCGCTAGAGTTATATTGGCTGCATCATTCATGGCCACGAAGTTCATCAAGTGATGTATTAACGGTCTTTGTCTCCTTATCCTTTCCAAGTCCTCCCAATAATTAATTGCATTCATTAACAATAACTAATTTATCGCAAATATAAGCATTATTGCTAGCCTCAACTGGGTTGCGCCTCCATTATCTAATGGAAAAATATTTAAGCGAGCATTATGAAACTCCCACTGTGATACAAGCAGCATCGTTGCTGAATTATGCCGTTAAGTACACAATAGACGCATATTACTTGCTAGTTAACTTCATATCATACCTACTCCAAACCACTGTGTTCAAGGCAGACCCAACCCTAGCCACGCAGTACGGTCAAGCATTGACGCTGCTAATATCGTTGACTGCAATATACATAATTCTGGCATTCGTATCCTCGCTGAAAAAAATAATAGGAATAGTAATAGCATTGGGCTGGATCCTCGTGATAACGGCCATGGTCCTCACGCTGGTTCATTAAATAACATTATTTTCCAAAAAACGTTGGCATCCCCCCTCGCCTCCTTGGGTGCTTGAAGAGGGATCGGAAGTTTTATAGGGTCGAGACGATAACCCATGCATGTGATTAGGATAGCTAGTCGCGGTTCACAGCTCTCGCTGATACAGGTCAAGACAGTCATCGAGGTGCTGAGGAACTTCGTTAATGATGAATTCGAGGTTAAGATCATTAAGACGCGGGGAGACGCGGACACCCATAGGCCCCTCTACGAGATGGGGGGCAAGGGACTCTTTGAAGCAGAAGTTAACCTAGCAGTTCTGCGCGGCGAGGCGGATATAGCAGTTCATAGTCTCAAGGATATACCGGCCCAAATCAGTGATGGGCTTGAGCTAGCCATGGTTACGGAGAGGCAGGATCCAAGGGACGCCATTATATCAATTAAGGGATACTCACTGGATACTTTGCCAAGCAAGGCAAGGATCGGCACATCAAGCCTACGGAGGCGAGGCTTCGCCCTGGCAGTTAGGAGCGATCTACAAGTGGAACCAATCAGAGGCAATGTCGATACTAGGCTCCGTAAATTATTGTCCCGGGAATTCGATGCATTGATAATGGCCGTCGCCGGCATTAATAGAATTGGAGCAGACAATATAGATATAGTTCCAATCCCTCCAAGCCAAATGCCTCCAGCGCCGGGCCAGGGAATAATTGGGGTAGTGGCTAGGAGCGATAATCCATTAATCCCAATCCTGCATAGAGCCAGCCACAGGGAGACCGAGATAGAAGCAATGGCCGAGAGGGCGTTTCTTGAGGAGGCGGGAGCCGGTTGCCATGTCCCCCTTGGCGGCCTCGCCTCGGTCAGCGGTGATCGATTAAGCTTCACTGCTGGGATAGTGGAGCCAAATGGAGGTAATAGGTTAATCATAACCGGCTCCGCACCGCTTAGCGAAGCCACGGAGTTAGGGAGAAAAATGGCTAGGCTAGTGCTTGATGAGGCTAGGAGGAGGGGACTAAATTTATATTGAGGCCCGACTCTTTTGGATTTATGCCTCAATCCTTGGAGGCCTCCATTAAGGAGGCCGTTAAGAAGATAGTTAAGGAGGCGAGCATTGGTCCGGCCCTTGATGTTAAGGACGCCCTACGCAAGAGCCTCAATATTGAGGTTAAGGAGGCGAGCAGGAATCAATTAAACGCGATACTTAGGAACGTGGAATTAGCTCAATCAAGTGAAGCAGCTGTCTGCCAAGACACGGGTCTACCCAACTTCTTTGTGAGGCTGGGCGATGACTTCCCAGTGAGAAGCAAGTTAATTGATATACTGGGCAATGCGGTGAGCGAGGTGACTGCGGAGGTTCCTCTACGGCCCAACACTGTTGATCCGATTGAGGAGCATAATCCTGGAAACAATACTGGAATACACATTCCCTGGCTAGACATTGAGTTAGTGCCGGGCGACTTTGCCGAGATAACCTATGTGCCGAAGGGGGGAGGCACGGAGCTTCCCAGCAGGGGATTCGTCATTCCGCCGGGGAATGCCTGGGGAAAGCTTCCAAAACTAGTCCTGGATGCAGTAGTCGAGGCAGGCCCCATTCCCTGTCCCCCCGTGATAGTTGGGGTTGGCATTGGAGGCACGGTCGAAATGGCCACTAAGCTGGCCAAGAGGGCGGCGACTTTAAGGCCAGTGGGGTCCCGCAATTCTAATGCTAAGGTGGCCGAGCTTGAGGATGAACTGCTTAAAGCCATCAATAAGCTGGGCATTGGCCCACATGGCACGGGAGGCGCAGTGACTGCGCTGGATGTGCATGTCGAGTATGGATATAGGCACCCGGCCACATTCGCCATAGGCATAGTCTTTAGCTGCTGGGCAACTAGGAGAAGCACTGTTCTAATTCACGGCGACGGCAAGTATGAATTCCTTCCGCACCCGAGGTGGTTCTAGGTGGAGTATAGGCTAAGGACTCCCATACCCGTGGAGGAAATAGAGAAGCTGAGGGTTGGGGATACCATTTACGTAAGCGGCATAATAGTGACGGCAAGGGACTCCGCTCACGTTAAGATGCTTGATGTACTTAGAAGCGGCCAATCGCTTCCTGTGGATTTGAGGGGCGGCGCAATTTATCATGCTGGGCCAGTGGCGATGAGAAGCGGGGATAAGTGGCGGATACTGAGCGCGGGCCCCACCACCAGTGCCAGGATGGAGGAATTCGAGGCCGAGGTAATTGAGAAGACGGGCATTAGGCTGGTTATAGGTAAGGGAGGCATGGGAGACAAGACCGCGAGTGCTATGAAGACCCATAAGGCCGCCTACGCCGTCTTCCCAGGAGGCGCCGGGGTTCTCGCGGCTCAAGCAATTAAGGAGGTATTGGGTGTTCATTGGTTGGATGAGTTAGGCATGGCGGAGGCAATGTGGGTGCTCAGGGTAGAGGATTTTGGGCCCATGACTGTCGCAATAGATTCTACCGGCAGTAATTTATACGCTGACTTGAGGGTTGCAGTGAGGCGGAATGAGGAGGCCGCATTAAGGGAATTCAAGTGGAGGCCATGAATGTTGACCCCATCAGTGGCGAATCATGCATGAATTAATCCATTACGCAGCAAAGCGCTAGCCAATAATTTGCTTACTCGAATTGGCTCCGGCTTTTTTCCCTCGCGTTGAAACCTATGTATCACTACCTTGATTGTTCCATAACTTAATCCTCGGGACCTAGCCCATAGAGCGCCGTGAGGCGTGGCAATCATCATGGGTCTCCCCAGTTCATCGAGGAGCCTTAACCGCGTTGGCGCATCCCGGAATAGCTTATTAATGGCGGCCGCCGCATCCCCCTTGACGTCCTCGAAGGAGAGGCACATGACGGGCACCCCCAGTGATTCGTAAATGGCATTTAGGTTTATCACGTTGTACCAGGACACTATGCATCCATCTATCATCACTAGATGAATATCGCTCCTCCCAAGCCTATTATATAGGTCTATTATTGATTGGGATGCATCGAGGCCCCCCACGGTTGCGCTTCCCACGGCGGCTCCATCGATAACCCAATCGCTTCTCATCACTACGCCAACCATGACGGACCGCGGCCTAGATAATGTGAAGCTCTCGGCCACGCCTAGGACTCGCACGGCTCTCTTGCTTATAAGCGATGAGTCCCGCACGGTTCCTTCACTTATTGCCGCTTCTGTTGGCTATTATTAGGGCCACCATGTATACTATGAATGCGGCGAGGAGCAGTATGGAGAGAAGTGTGGCTAGGTTAGTGGCCGCCTCATTATTGCCGAACACTATGGCTATGGGTATCGGCAGGACGATCACGGCGCCCCCATAAGATGCTTGGGTTGATGTTGAGACCATGTAAATGAGTGGGGTCAGTATCCCCAGCAGTATTAGGGCGATGCCTATGTAGGCCAGCCTCATAGCTTAGCCACCACGGCCATTAATATGAAGGCAGTCACGGCTATTATCGTCAACACTATGGCCCACTTCACCATTGACTTATCGTTGCCTATGATTATGGGTATGGGCCCTATCAGTATTACCCCGCCGATCCTTGCCTCTCCCTTATCCTCCTTGCGTGCATTCATGACTATGTCGATCACTATGAGGAGGGCCCCCACTATCACCAGCATCATTGATGCCAGGAGCACCGCCTCGACTTGAATCATGGCTTATTTTCCCCATTTACCGTATTAAAACCTTTTCCAGGGAGTCTAGGTTTATTGAGGAGTCATCCTTGCCTCTGAATGGGGGGCTGAATCCAGATACATTTTCAGTGGACTTAATGTTTTTAAATGGCTGAGGACAGCGGGTAGCATGGATAAGGAGACAACTGAGGCATTGATTGTTGCCGTGGTGGCCATCGTGTTTCTGATCGCGATGATTGGCTTCGCTTACTTGGGCTTCAAGGGTGCATACTTGGCTTATAAGGATGGCTACCCAAATCATTATTATCGTGACGCATTAATTAGCGCCGGGATCTCTCTTCTATTCATTATTGGATTAGGGTACTGGGGCTTCACTGTGGTCAGGAGGAGTCGAGGCAGCGGTAAGGCTTAAATAGTGCGTTCCTCCTCTATTCCTAAATGGATGGTTTATACAGGCTTCTATACATAACTAAGGGCTTGATTCTGAGGAGACCACTTGCTTTATGCGATATTGGGGACGCCGATGGACTCACGAGCGCCGCCATATTCCTCAGGAAGAGGCCGGATGGTGTAGTCATATTTGCTGCTCCAAGGGATGTCCAATCATCCAAATTACTGCGATCAATTAATTGGTACTTCGTGGCTGATCTGCCTTGCCCCGGTAAGGCATTCATAAGGGCCGACCACCATAGAACCAATAAGCCGTGCGCCGTGCATGAGTTTTACGACGTGGAGGCGCCGTGCTCTGCATTAATGGCGATGAAGGCGCTTGGGCTGGAGAACGATAAAATCACTAATGAATTGGTGAATATAGCGATTCAAACGGATACCGCCTCCATATCCACTAAGGAGGCTGAGATCGTTGATTTAGCGGTGAAGGGGAGTAACTACATGGGGCGGCTATACCTTGCCCGGCTACTCTCACGGAGTGGGGTCGAGGGCTTGATGAGGGATGAGAGGGCCCAGGCATGGATTGGGAAGGCGATGGAAATGAAGGAGAAAATGCTCAAGATAGCGGACTCAATACCAATAAGGGAGGTGTTAACCATTTACTTCCCCCGGAGCGAGGGCATATCATATCGCCAATTAACCATTGAATTACAGCACAGGGGCGCCGTGTTCGTCAATGTTCTAGTTAGGCTTGGGAGAAACAAGTATAGATTGTACTGCGGCGCTAATAGGGACTCTAAGTACGACTGTACACAGGTAGCCACCAAGCTGGGCGGCGGGGGGCATAAATTCGCCAGCGGAGCAGAGATAAAGACGCCGCTCCTGAAGCCGGATACCGCTCTAGAAACATTTAAGCAAGTCCTCGAGTCCTACCTAGGCTCACGCATTGACTTGATAGTCATGAATGCGGAAGCAAGTCATTAAGGGGCTTGAACAGTTAAAAAGGTTCCTCAGTGATGCATGGCCTACGCCCTCATGGGTTCACTACATGGCTAGTTAATTAACTCCTCTCACGATCACTGCCCTGCACAATTGATGCGCCTAAATTGATCTGTTATTGGCTAGTTAGGAATTGAATCCAGAGCTCCAGCTCGGAGAGATCCATTTGCCTCCTTCCTCCCCCCTCCTCCACCCAAGCCTCCCTCAATACAACTAAGTCACCCCTCCGCTCCCCAATTATCCTAAGGATTGGCCTCTCCTCATCGTTCTCCTCCATGCCCATGGCCTCCCCCCTCGAGGGGGGACTAAATATTATCTCTACGCGTAGCCCATCCTCCACCACGGTGTATGCTGGGTCAGCTGCCTCCAGCTCCCTGAGCCTCCTGTAAGGTATCTCCACCGCATCCATCGCCTCAAGTAATTAATAGGGTTAAACTTGTTTTCCGCATCATAAGACGCCTTTCGAGAGAACGCGGGCCGCGGTTATTAACCCATGCCACACTGGAGCCGTTGGCGGCGCATAGCTTAGGTCAGCGAAGAAAACATCCTCTATAGTGGCTGATCTCCAGATCAAGGCGGCCGCCGTATCTATATACCCAGCCACCACCTTCTCGCTTCCAATCACCTGCACACCCAGCACTCTATGTGTTTCCTCATCCGCCACCATCTTGATGGTTAACTTAGTGCCGCCCGGGTAATAATGAGCCGTGGTTCTGGAATTTATGGTAGCAGCCACAGCCTTGAATCCCTCCGCCTTGGCTTGCTCCTCCGTTAACCCAGTCCTAGCCACGTATAGGTTAAAGACCTTAGTTATAGCCGTTCCCAGAGCGCCGGGGAACTTAAGTGTCCTCCCCTTCGCTGCATTAGCTCCAGCTACTTGCCCCATCTTATTCGCGGGCGGCGCCAATGCTATGTATGTCCTTCTCCCAGTTATGGCGTTCCATGTCTCCACCGCATCCCCAGCCGCATAAATGCCCGCTACGCTGGTCTCCATGTACTCATTAACATCTATCGCCCCCGAATTAGTTAACCTTATTCCAGCCCTCGCCGCTACCTCAGTGTCTGGCCTAACCCCCACGGCGAGGAGGACTCGCTCAGCGTCATAGGTGCCCGTCTCCGTCACCACGCTCCTCACCTCTCCACCTGCCCCCCTTAACTCAACCACCTTATCCGCCAGGTGCAGCTCTACTCCGTTTCTCTTGAGTTCTTCATGAACTATTTGGGCCATGTCATTATCGAAGGTCGTTGGGAAGACGTGGCTAGCCATTTCGAATACTAGAACCCGCTTGCCGAGGGCCCTCGCCGCTTCAGCCATCTCTAGCCCAATGTACCCGCCCCCAACCACTGCAACAGTGCTAGCCTTATCTATCTCTTGCTTTATGAGGGGCGCCTCGTGGGGTAATCTAACGGTTAATACTCCCCGCAGCTCTGTTCCAGGCATCTTGGGAATAATGGGCTTAGCCCCGGTCGCTATTATTAGCTTGTCCCACTTAATGCTGGATTCGCCGCCGGGCCCCTTTACGCCTATTATCCTCTTATCGATATCTATAGACGTTGCCTCCGTGTCGGTTAGGACATTGATATTCCGGTCCTTGGCGAATTCCCCCGGCTTATACACTGCTAGGTCCTCCGCATTCTTGACCGCCCCCTCAACATAGTATGGAATACCGCATGGAGCATGAGTTATGAAGAGCCCCTTATCTATCATCGTTATCTCGGCCTCCGGCCTCAATTTCCTCGCCCTGGCGGCAGCCGATGCACCGGCGGCCCCCGCCCCTATTATGACTATTTTCTCCGGCATGCGGCTGCTTCTCCTCATGTTTTAAAGGCTTTGCGTGGCCAATCAATATGGGAACCAGTGCTTCAGGATTTTCGGGAATCGGGATCACTTCTTTTAAGTAACTATTAAGCTTGGGTTCAAGCATGAAGGCGCTAGTCTTCGATAGGAGCGGCCTAGATAATTTACGGGTAACTGATGTCCAGATCCCGGAGCTGGGGCCACATGATGTATTGGTTCGGGTTAAGTTGGCGGGCGTCAATCCAATCGATTACTTTGTGGTTCAATCCCTACCTGTGAAGCCAATGCCGCACATACCTGGGGCCGAGGTTTACGGTGAAGTCGCTAAGGTGGGGAGCCACGTTAAGGGCATTGAGGTGGGCGCCTCGGTCGTGGTTTATAACAGGGTATTTGATGGTTCCTGCGACATGTGTCTAGAGGGGAGGGAAATGCTGTGCAGGAACGGCGGAATAATGAGCGTGGTAACCAATGGCGGCTTCGCCGAGTATATGATAGCGCCCGAGAAGAACTTAATAATGGTGGATCTGCCTCCGGAGATCGCTGCATCCCTACCAGTATCGGCGTTAACCTCATACCACGCATTAAGGGAGGCCGGGGTTAAGCCCATGGATTACGTCGTGGTCTTCGGCGCTTCAGGCAATACGGGGCAATTCGCCGTTCAATTAGCTAAGAAGATGGGGGCCAGGGTAATAGCGGTCTCATCAAAGGCTTGGGTAAGGGAGTTCGCCGATCAAG
>JBMFVP010000007.1:0-49861 GCA_049965935.1 Thermocladium sp. | reverse complement strand
TAGGGCGCAGAAGACTGACCTCCTCCCCGTCCTAAAGGGCGAGGGTTCCCCGAGGTCTGGAGGGTTACACCCCTTTATTGGGTGCTACTCGTCTCCGCTGGTATTGCGGGGGTGAGTCGGCCCCCGCTCCCCATTCCCAAAAATTCACCAGCGGAACAATAACACCTTCCACACAAGCACTTAAAAATTTTTCCTAGGAATCCCCGCCCCTAGAAGGGGCGAGGTTTGTTGTTTGTTTTATCATGTTTATTGCTTCCTATAAATACGAGGTTTCACTAAATTTTTAAACCGTTTCGCAAATGCCTTACTTATGACATATGCGCCAATAGCATCAACAGTGGTTAATGTGCCGAGCGGAGTCACCATTACTGTTACTAATAATAAAGTTACAGTAAAGGGGCCAATGGGTTCATTGGAGAGGGATTTCTCATCTATTCCAATAATAATCGAGAAGGAGAACAATGATATTAACATATATGCATATTTTGCTGATAGAAAGACTAAAGCCCTTGTTGGAACCGTGGCAGGCCACATTAATAACATGATACTTGGCGTTACGCGAGGATGGAGATATAAATTAAAGGTAGTTTTCTCACATTTCCCAATGAATATAAAGGTGCAGGGAAAGCAATTAGTGATCGAGAATTTTCTGGGCCGTAAATCGAAAATAATTATTCCAATACCAGATGGAGTAAAGGTTCAAGCAACCAAGGATGATATAATAGTTGAGGGAATAGACAAGGAAGTAGTTAGCCATTTTGCCGCCGATGTGGAAATGGCCACTACATTAAGAGGAAAGGATAGGATAAGCCCCCATGGCAGAGAAGGGACACCCGGCGTGCTGGACGGAATATATGTTTATGCAACTGAGTTCTCCAAGTAATTCTAAGTTTCTATGCCACACGTCTCACTATCTGGCTCATGATTAACGCCACTTATAAAAGAATAACGGAACCTTTAGGGCAGAGTAGGTTTGTTTTCCCTTGAAGTAGGGGTTGGGGTCGTCTCAATTAATTTACTTATTGTCTTATCAAAGTAATTAATTATTTCTGAGACTCCCTTAGACTCAAGGGGACTTATTTTAAGTATCTCTATCTCTAATGCTTGACGTGAGATTTGAATATACTCATCTAGAGGTATTATATGTGGTTCTGCTCCAATTTCCTGCCTCACTATCTCAATCCATGGAGAACCAGTAGATGCATCGATAGGATACCTTTCATCCAACATGTTTAGTATGGGGGTTAATATATTTATTCTTGGATTTATCTCTCGAGCAACGTCAATGGCTAGCTTTGTTGCCTTTATGGAACTGTGATCTGGCGTGACTATTGGTATTACATCTGTTAGATAAGGCGCAGTTATATCCAAGAACTCGCCGGAGAAGCCTAGGGCTGGGCTATCTATAATGGTTAAAATAGGCGATAAAGCCGCTAATGAACTAAATAAATTCCTCAATGGATAGAGCGGCCTATACCTATTATTACTTGAGAAGCCCGATGCAGCAAATACTAAGCTGAATTGCGATCCATCAACTTGCCATTGGCGGAGATAGAACACAGATAATGGGTCGGCGACTCTTCCATCAAGTAAATCTATCAATGTATATTGGACAGTTGGATTGGGGTGTCCAAATAGAAGCATTGATGATGATCCACTATCAATGCTTGCATCGATTAAAATCACGGGGTAACGAGCCTTATCTCGCAGCCGGTAAGCAGCTAGCACAGATAGGTTCAGCGCTATGGTGGATTTACCTGTGCCACCCTTAGTGCCGCTTGTAATTAAGATAGTTCTCATACTACTCACCGGGCTTCTTTGTTGGCCTACCCTTTAGTTCTGTAGGGGAGGGCTTCGACTTCCTTACCTGAATCTCCTCCTGCTTATCACTAGCAAATAGCATCTCCACAATACTTATCGCATACCCCACCACAAATATAGCCAATCCAGGCATTTGTACTCCAAGCATTGAAGTGAGGTATCCAATTGGCATTAGTGCCAACCCAACTAGTTCCAGCGCTATGCTTCGCTTCATCGGTGCCAATTACGTATAAGCTATAATTTAACGCTATCGCTTTCTAGAGACTCCCTGGCCCTGGAAGTCCGGTGGTTTAGGTTTGCCTTTATGTAGATCGTTCCCAATGCTGATGTTGGAAAACCAATTCAATTTAGCCGGACGGAGAGCCCAGTAGCCTTGAGCTCCATGATAATAGATTGTTTCTCATTATGGGAATCCGCCGGAGCTGCTGTTGGTCATTAATCCTCCAAACAACATGTGGCCAATTAGCGGTGATGCCATGTAGACCACTAGAGTTAATGCAGTTAATGCAATTGCATGCTTAAAGCCCATTGCTAATTCGCCCTCGCCTAATTTGCCGGCTACGAAGCCCATGAGGAATGAATTAATTATAACCGATATGGAGAAGGATGTAGATAATAAATCAATTGTACTGGGCGGGAAGTGGTTAAGCACGGCGGCTAGACTAACAATTGATGATAACATTATGGCCAGCGTTAATATTAGTATGCCGGCTCCTATATATGGCACGAAGCGGAGAGGCTTCATTCTAGCCCTAGCATCCTCCTGAATAGTGACTATATCGGATGAGAAGGAGGCAAGGCTCTCTAATACCTCCGGCCGAGCTCCTCCAAACTCTATTGATTCTAGGAGCAACCAATTAAAAACCTTGGCTAAATATGAATGCATCTTACCCATAACGCTACTGACTACATTACGAAGAGGCTCACCATAACGCACCTGCTTAGTTATTTCAGATAGATATGGATCCAATTCGCCATAATGCCTAGTCTCACTTAGAGTCTCAAATATCTTCTCCGGCACGAAACCTGACTTACTTAGCTCAGTGAAGTCCCGTAAGAATAATGACAATTCTTTCTCCAATTCCCAACGCTGAGAAACTACCCTGGACCCATATATTGCTGCAGGCGCAAAAGTGATTATTAACGTGATGCCAACAACCTCGGTAAAATCAACGGGGTAACCAAACAAAAGCACTCTATTAGCTAAATCACCATGGAACCACTCAACGAAGAAAAATATTGATGCTACTCCAGCAATTGCTGCAGCTATGCCGCCTACCTTATATGGACGATAATCCGTGAAAGGCGTCTTAAAACCAGAAACCTCGCCCAAGTACATGAATGCGAGGGTTATCATTGGAGTTATTAATAGACCAAACATGAAATTGGAATTAATTGCTTGGTTAACGGCAGCTAAGGCATTTCCATTAGGAGTCACCGTTTGGGCTAGGTACATCACATCAAGCCCTATTAATAATATGACCGCGGAACCTATATATGATTCCATTAACGTCCCCAGCATCTCTGCGCCCCGTCTGGCGCGCTCCACCGTGGCTGATACTATATCATGAAGCTTAGTATTAACGAAGTGAAGCACATCTCCACCCGTTCTTACATTGGTCACATAACCCGTCATGAATTCCATGAAGCTCTTGCTTGGAGATGACAATGCAACATCGTTTAAAGCCGATATTGGATCCTCCCCAAACGCCTTGAATCTCATGTATGCTATCCTAGAAACGCGGGCAGTCGTGTCCAGTATAGAGATGGAGGCCACTCTCTCTACGGCCCTAAACACCGATAAGCCGGAACTAACCATCATGGATAGGTACGCGGAGAAAAATGGAAGTTCCGTATCTATCTTAAATGCTAGGTCAGATGATGATATCTTAGGCATATTATAAAGCATTAAGAATATGAGGGGAGGCACCGCCAATATCGAGAAACCAATTAATACCTTAATTGTGAACGGCAAGAAAGCCGAGTTAAAGGCCATGCCATTTCTAAATGATACAATGAAGAATTCGTAGTTTGGAATTATCAATACCAATGATAATGAAACCACAATGGCGGTAATTATTAATGTAACTAATAATATGCGTGCTAAGAATCTCTCCGGCGCCGTGAACGATAACGAGGAGGAAAGCAATCTCTCTAATTCAGCTCTTCTTTTTCCATTCTTTAACACTAATCTAACCAATGGCATCATACTGGATAGAGCCACATCATCAAATCCCATATCCTAATTAAGAATGAGCTGGATTTTTAACCTTTTTCGAATGGAATTCAAGTACCAAGGGCCCACGCTGATACATACTTCCTCTGTTCCTCAGTTAGTTCATCAATCCCTATTCCCATAGCCTTAAGCTTTAATCTGGCTATTTCCGTGTCAATATCCTCGGGCAACTTATAAACAGCTGGCAGCATTCTACTCCGATTTCTAACTATGTACTCAGATGCCAAAGCTTGATTCGCGAATGATAAATCCATAACTTCCGACGGATGGCCTTCTGCCGCCACTAAATTAACTAGCCTCCCCTCACCCAATAAGAATACAACCTTGCCGCTAGGTAATTTGTATTCAACCATGAATGGCCTTATTTCACGCCTTCTAACGGCATTTCGTTCAATGGCATCAACATCTATCTCTACATTGAAGTGGCCGGCATTGGCCAATATAGCTCCATCCTTCATTTTAAGAATGGTTTCATAACTTATGACACGCATATCGCCGGTGGCCGTTATGAATACGTCACCTTCCTCTGCAGCCCTGGATATAGGCATGACCTCAAAACCATCGAAGACCGCCTCCAGAGCCCTTACTGGATCAACCTCCGTCACAATGACTCTCCTCGCACCGAGCCCACGAGCCCTAGCCGCTATACCTCTCCCTACCCAACCATAGCCTGACACGACCACTACCTTTCCAGCTATCAATATATTCGTGGCACGCAAGACGCCATCCCAAGTACTTTGACCAGTGCCATATCTATTATCAAATAAGTGCTTTGTATATGAATCATTAACTGCTATTATTGGGTAAAGAAGAGTCTTTTCGCGCTCCATTGCCTTAAATCTAAGCACACCCGTGGTAGTCTCCTCGGTTCCTCCATAAATATTCTTGACCATTGACTTAAAGTCGATGTTACCGGTCATCTCCCTAGCATACCTTATAGAATCATCATTTATATCCATGGCCAATTTATGCAGTGTTATCGTCAAATCACCTCCATCATCAAGCGTTACCTGTGGGGAATGAGATATTGCTGCACCAATTGCATTATAATACTCCCGTTCATTCATTCCCTTCCAAGCATATACTTTTATGCCCTCAGCAGCCAATGCAGCGGCCACATCGTCCTGGGTAGATAATGGATTCGATGGAGATAAAAATACGTCGGCCCCCCCAGCAACTAAGGTCCTGGCGAGAACGGCGGTCTCCTTAGTTATGTGAAGACTAGCAGATAAACGCAACCCAGCAAGCGGCTTCTCTCGTTGAAATCTCTCCCTAATTAGAAGAAGAACAGGCATATTACGTTCAGCCCACTCTATCTGCATTCTTCCGCGATCAGCTAATCCTGGATCCCGTACCCTAGATTCAACCATGGGACTCCTCTCCTCATCTATTTTTAACTTTTGGGGTTTAAGGGAAAAGGAAGACCCATGTAGGATAGCCACATAGAAATGCCTTTATAAGTGGGTATGTAATTGATTTGGCCTTGACTGCTAGTACTGGACTTGCACCCTCGGGACTGGGGGATCCATGCCTATGAAGTAACACATAGTAACCCCGCCCTGCGGAGAATAGAGTCCAAGGAAGAGAAAAAAACTCCGAGCTCCGTGACGAGGATGATTCACCTACTCTGTTTCATCATTAGTTGAGTAATCATTATTAAGGGGAATGAGAGAAAAACGATATGGTTGGATCATTTGAAATAATAATAGGGCCTATGTTTTCAGGAAAAACTGAGGAATTAATACGTAGATTAAAGAGGCATGAAATTAGACGGAGGCATACTCACTTATTTGCGCCAATTAACTCAAAGGGGAGATATGGGAGAGAAGGGGAATGGAGAAGCCTAGGGGGACTCAGTTATGGTGATGTAAGTTTCGTAAGTGAAGATGATAAGGGAGTAATTGCATTGGTTAACGAAACGCTGACAAAGGGCTTCGACATTATCGGAATAGATGAGGTGCAATTCTTTACTCTTGGAAACGAGGAGCCGCCGCTAATAGTTGATGCAATACGATTGCTTAATGAGCATGGAATAGATATAATAGCCGCTGGCCTTAACATGGATTTCCGGGGAGAGCCATTTGGGAAAATGGGATATCTCATAGCTATTGCGGATAAAATTACTCAATTAACAGCCGTCTGTGATGTATGTGGTAAGGAGGCTTATTATACTCAGCGATTATTGAATGGAAAACCAGCGCCGTATGACTCACCACTCATAATGATTGGAGCAAGGGAAACCTATCAAGCTAGGTGCAAGGATCACCATGAAGTACCTAATAAACGAATTAACAGGCTCCAGAATCACCAAATGAGAATTTAATTCCTCATGGCTGGCCTAGCCCAATATGCCAACATGTTAATGGAATATCATTCATTAATCCGTGTGTGGCGATGGTTCTTCTTGCTTGGGTACGGTGCTTTCCGCTAATATCCTTAACCTAACCGTTTCACCAACTACATCCCTTATAGATATAACGCCACGTAATGAACCATCTCTTCCCATGACCACCAAGTGTCGTACATTATTTCCATGCATGAGCTCTGCTGCCCTATAGATATTCTCATCCTCGTTTATTGTTATAACGCGTTTTGAGGCTATGTTTATCACCGGATCATTTAAATCGGCACCGGAGGCAACCGCCTTCATTATATCCCTCTCGCTTACTACGCCGATTACTTTATTTCCATCAAGAACCACCAGCAGCCCTATGTTTTCCTTAGCCATTAGGGAAGCTGCTTCCTTAATGGATTTATTCGGGGCTATTCCTATGGGTTGTTTCTTTATTATCTGTTTTGTCGTAATTGACATAGGCGATAAACGAAAGTCCAGTAAATAAACTTTGTTCACTATTTTAATTACAGAATATATTGCGGAATAAATTATATATATTATATTTATTTAAGGATTATATGGAACAGCGCCCATACCTGGAAGACCAGACACATAGATCCCGATGATTAGTATAACCACCAGCATCACCATCACCAACAGATCAAGCCTTGTTAATTTAAGTTCATGATAATACGTCCTATACTTATTTGCCCTGAAGCCCCGAAGATCAGCGGCTATGGCTATTTCCCTAGCATTCCTAAGAGTTAATATTATTATCGCTGTGAGAGAGAGCACTACTACCCTAAAAGAGGCACCAAGTCTCTTCAAGATCACGATGGGGTTCCGGGATCCCCTTGGCACAACATCAACACCTCTTGCCTTCAATGCATTTATTACTATCATGGAACTCTCCAATACCTTGGGTATGGAGGAAGCGGCGAGAAGCAAGGTAAAGCCCAACTCGATAGGTAACTTCGACTTCTCAAGAGACCTAAGTATGTCCGATGGGGAGGCAGAGAATATGAGGAGCAGGCCAGATGCTATTGATGCAGTCGCACGGAATGATATCTGAAGCCCATATATTAATCCTTCCCATGTTAATCCAACCGGCGATGCCGTGCTTCCCAACAAAAATACGGATGCCGAGGAATTTCCTTGGGTAACCCCCAGCGAGCTTAATACAGGTGGAAGCAAGTAAATGAAAGTTACATGGTGGTTAAATATTGCATATAGATACGTGAATGGAGCAAATAAGCTCTCGCTCCATGCAGTACCTATGAATGCCGATAATATAAGTGGGCCTGCAACCCGCATTTTAGCCGCTGGATCCCTTAAGAATAAGTAAAGTATTAATACGCCGGCTAGGAATATGGCCGATATCCACCAAATAGTCATTGCAGCAACTATGGTTAGTATGATAGCTAGTAATATCTTTGTTCGTGGGTCAAGTCTATATATAAACGAGTCGCCGCCAGCATACTTAAAAAGAGACATATAGCCCGTGAAGCCAAGTACCTTATAGATCAATATTATTATTAGAACAGGACCATAAAATAATAGCAATATTGCTATCATCCAATTTATGAGAGGATTATAGAGCAAGCTTGAGATCATCTAGCATCACCTATTACTGCACGCAAAGAGGTAAATGGTTTAAGACCCAGTAACTTGCTTATCATAAACACTTGAGGCGGGGAGACCGCCCACTCCTTATGATTAAGCGCCTCGGTGAATACATTCTCGGCGGAGTCGGTCATCACTATTTTTCCGCCATTCATGACTATCACCTTATCGCTATATTCACCTACTTGCTTCATGTTATGAGTAACCATGAACACCGTTAGACCATGCTTTAATTGAAGCTCCTTAACGTAACTCATCACGGCCTCTCCTGTATCGTAATCTAGACCCCTCGTTGGCTCATCCAGCATTAATACTAACGGCCTAGCCACCAGCACGGCAGCAAGGCTAACTAATCGCCGTTGACCCACAGATAAGCGATGCGGGGACTCCTTTAGTAGCTCGCTTAGCTTAAACATGCTAACCACATCATTAAATACGGACTCATCCTTGACCCCAACTGCATTCATGGTGAATCTTATCTCGTTCTCCACCGTGGAATTAAATAACATGTAGTCAGGATCTTGAAAAACATAGCCCACCAACGAGGCAAGGCGATTACGGGGAGTCCTAGAAACATCAACGCCCGCTACCAATATCTTACCTCTCTGCGGTCGATAAATGCCACTGATTAGATTCATCAATGTACTTTTTCCACTGCCATTGGGACCGATCACGCTCACGAATTCTCCACCCTTAATCACAAGATTAATGCCATTCAACACCCAATCACTATTCCTTTCATACCTAAAGAATAAATCCTCAATTATTATTCTTGGTTCATCACCGCTTGAGTGGGTAATGTCATGGATATTTAACCGCTTTACTACATGACTATCGACCTCTATGAATTCATCGACTGTTATCGGCATGAACTCGGAATTACCTTGAAGCGCCTTATGGAGAAGCGTGACCTGTGGTTCTTCAAGTCCATACTTAGCTATGCCAGCCTTAAGAACTTTATGGGGCTCATCATCCATTATTATGGATCCATTATCTATAACCACTATCCTATCAACCATATTAATCACTCGCTCCAATTTATGCTCAGACATTATCACCGTGAGCCTATGATCCTTGTTAAGGGACCTAATTAAGCCAAAAACCTCCTCGGTACCCACGGAGTCTAATTGAGAAGTTGGTTCATCTAGTACAAGCAGCTTGGGCTTTAGTGCCAATGCATTTGCAAATGCTAATCTCTGTTTTTGGCCGCCGCTTAATAGGAAGGTAGGGTGAGAACGCTTACTCCAGAGATTAACTAGCTGCAGGGAATCTTCTACTCGTTTCACCATTTCATCACGTGGAACGGCCATGTTCTCTAACCCAAAGGCCACATCATCCTCAACTATTAGGGAAAATATTTGGTTCTCCGGCGTCTGATATACGGTGCCAACCATTGTGGATAATCTATGAAGCGGGGTTTCCCGTGTCGATTGCCCAAATACGCGAACCGATCCCTCCATTTCAACGCTAATTATGTGGGGAATTACGCCATTAATTGCATTGAGGAGCGTTGATTTACCTGAGCCCGTTTTCCCCGTTAATAAAATGAATTCCCCCTCCTCTATAGATAAGGATACATTGCGTAAAGCTAATTCATGCTTCCCGAAATATGCCACCGAGAGATTCTCTATCTCAACAGCCTTCATGAAATACCCACTGATTTTATTTTCATTAAAAGCAAATTAAATTATATTGCTCCCTTCACTACTCGCTTTATATACGCTACAAAGGGCAACGATATAAGGCCCATAACTATGCCGCCGCCCACGCTCGCTATCGTTGTTACATATACTAGGCTTGGCTTATATACGATACCACTAACGAATGTTGCAAAGAATCCTCTATAGAACAAGCTATAGGCCACCGCCATTGGAATAGCGCCAATCAAGGCATCTAGCACCATTAGCACGTAGCCAATGGTTGTGGCTTTGCTTGCCTGAGCCTTTATCCGCTCCTCTAAGGTAGCTCCCGTGGATATAGAGCCAGGCCTTGACTTAATGTAAGGCGAAAGGAATAACTCGCCACGATATGCCAGCCACATGTCCAATATGGCTCCATAAGCCAATATCTCATAAATGAAGTAGAACGGCTCGCCGCCAAACCCATAATGGAATATATCGGACAACAGCGTATATATAAACATTGTTATAGCCATAGTGCCCGGCTTACCGACAAGAGCTGCAACGGTTAATAAGAGGAAGATCTCGCCTATCATGGGGTAATAGAACCATGTGGTAATCGCCCCCACCTTGGGTATTATGGGCGATATAAAGAAGTTGTAGACTATCATTAAAGCCGCAATCAATGCTATATACACGAAGTCGATGGTCTTGAAGGATGAGAATTTACCGCTTCGCCAAATCCATGTCAATACACCCATATATATTAATCCATAAATCAATATCACATACCATGGTATCACGGAGTTTAGATTAAAGTGTACGCCATTCCATACCGCGCTTGATGCGAATATTATCAACTGCATATAGTGATTAGCTACCAATGTTTTAATAAAACTTATTTACTGAAAATCCCGACAATATCTGTATATATATAGACATAATTATAGATACAATTGACACATAATAATGCCGCATCAATTCCATTAATTAAAGCAAAACATGTCTCATTAACCCCTCCCCAAGGTCACGACTTCATTTGGAGACCTATCTATTCATATATTTATTCATTTTCAATGCTGTCTTTTTCATAAAGTAATCAACGCTAAACCCCTCTTAAGGAGCGGGAAGCTTAATAATTAAGGTGAGGAGACAAGACATGAATTATGAGTTACCGCAGATCCCAAGCTAACCTTACAGTGCAACCTAACCCACCGGTGAAGCGCATTTGCATGACGAGGCCCTTAAGGATTGGCTCGTGATTCTTCTAGTTAAACCTATCCTGCCTATATAACTGGCAGTATATTTAAGATTAATGCAGGAATTGGTGGGCCCGCCGGGATTTGAACATCCCCCAAGCAACTGCTTGACCGGGGCCTTTGCCGCCCATTGGCATCGGTTATCAGCCGATCGCTCCACCATGCTGAGCTACGGGCCCGTTCGCCATGATTACCGCAAATGGTTTTTAAGGATTTCCGTGCTAAAAAATAAGGCATTTTCAACAACAATAAACCAATAACATTTTTAAGCGGGAAAACGCATTAACAGTGTGTCAATGCATTATATAAAAGGCTTCGAGGCATATATTCATGGCTTCTACGAAAAAGCTGTAAAGGAGTACGTCGAGGCAATAAAGGAGGAACCAAGGAATCCCTTGTATCATAATTGCCTTGGTCTAGCACTAATGGCAATGAAGCTATATGATGAAGCCATGCATGAATTTGAGGAAGCAATAAAGGAGGAACCAAGGAATCCAAGCTATCATGCTAATAAGTGCTTTGCATTAATTAAGCTCGGCAGGTGCACGGATGCCAAGAATGAGGCACGGATGGCGGAGCTGGATCAATCATTTTCTGGCTTAAGCAATTACGTCGATGAGAACTGCCAACCACGGAGCTTATAATATCTATCTAATAGCTTCCTAAGCTCATCATCGCTTATAGCAGTATTTAGGGGTTCATCCCCAACCCTACGCCTAACTATGGCTGGTACCCAATCCATGTCCTTCCTCCAACCCAGTTTCTCATTTATTTCCTTCTTCAAATCAATTATACGCGACCCGATTTTCATCATTTCCTCCAATGTAAAATTAAATCCCGTGGCTAGGTTAATGGCCCTTAATAAGTCATCAGCAGGGGGATAACCATAGGTACAAACTATCGCTGAATTCTGTACCTGCCTATAGTCTTGCGCCTTAATTAAACTAATTACCCTCTCATCGCTGTCTACATCCCATCTATCGCCGGCTTTTATGCCAATGTTTTCCTGAGATGCACCTATATCCACGGCATACATTTCTCCCTGCAAGTGACACGCCCCCCTGGTGGATGTAGCGTACGTTAATGCTTGCAACTTAAATGCCCTAGGATCATGAGCTGGAATCTCTAGCCCCTTGACTGTGGCAACTAGATCTCTCTCTATTCCATGGCTAGCCGCGAATCTCTCTAGACCATTGGCTAACTCATCACCTATACCCCTTCTATGCGCTATATCACGTATTACTTGATCTATCGAATTTATGTCATAATTATCATTTAATAGACCAATTTCACGAAAATAAATCACAGCTGATATGATGACTCCAGTCGAAATCGAGTCGAGCCCCAACGAATTGACCAAATGATTCCACTCCACAATACTCTTAATATCATTATTGCCAAGCAAGGGACCAAACACTGCAACCGTCTCGTACTCCGGTCCATCTATCCTTAACCCATTCATCCTTATTTCCCTTCCACAAGAGATAACGCAGCTAGCGCATGGTTTACTTTGAGGATTAAATAATTCCTTTAACTTAATTGAGCTGATCGAGTCATAATCGAAGGAGTGAGATGTAAAGTAGTGTGCTGGTACATCCCCTAAGGCGGAGCCCGCATCCATCCAAACAGAGCTCCCGAACTCCCTTAAGCTCACGCTAAATGCGGCCTCATGAAGATACTTAGCCACATATTGGCTATGCCTAAGGAACTCCTCCCTATTAAATAATGGTACTTGCTTTCGCCCCCTCACTGCTATTGCCTTAAGTTTCTTTGAACCAAAGACTGCGCCCATACCTGTTCGTCCAGCTGCTCTTCCATTATCATTCATTACGGCGGCAAATAGAACCTTATTCTCTCCCGCTGGCCCAATTGCAGCCACGCTATATCCGCCTTGAGATAATGCAGCTATTGTCTCATAAGTGGTGAGCCCCCAGTATCGCGATGCATCAATTAACTTGATCACACCATCATCAATCACTATTGCCACGGGACTCTGAGCAGCACCTAGAATTACAACCACATCTAACCCACTTCTCTTCATCTCGAATCCGAATCTTCCCCCCGAATTTGATTCCCCAAGTAATCCAGTTTGAGGACTTCTACTAACTACTTCATGACGCCCCGATTCTGGAAACGATGTCCCAACAAGCGGGCCCGCCGCTAGTATTACAGGGTTTTCAGGTGATAATGCATCGCTTAATTTATTGAGTTTGCTGAAAAGGTATGCACCTATCCCTATACCGCCTAGGTAGTTCCGCCATGCTTCTTCATCAATCGATTCAAACCAAATCTCGCTTGACGTTAGATCTATAAATGCTATTTTGTTCCAATTACCCATCATTACCAAGCCTTCTCAAATATTGACTTAATATCATCTTCACCCGGTATTACTGGGTTAAATGATAATTCACTATCCTCAATTGCTTTCCTGGACATGGTGTCTATAGCTGAGAAATAGGCAGCCTTATCAATGCCTAATTCCCTCACAGCGATAGGTTGCTTGATTTCCCGGTAAAGCCTTAACAATCCCTCAATTAATCCATCTACGTCTCCCCCAAAACCTAGTAATCCACTGATGTATCTATACTTCGCATTGGCAGTTGCGTCCACGCTATTGAACTTAATCACATGTGGGAGAAACAATGCGACCGATATCCCATGAACCACATGGAAAGTTGCGCCAAATGCGTGGCCTAATGCATGAGCCATGGCGGTACCGCTGTTTGAGAAAGCCATCCCAGCCATCGTTGCCGCTATATGCATAGCATCTTTGGCATCATCGTTATTCATGATGGCAAGCGGAAGATTCCTAACAATGGTTAGAATCGACTTCTCAGCCAGAGCGTCTGTAAAGATCGACGCAGTATTAGCCACAAGCGCCTCAAATGCATGCACTAAGGCATCTAGCCCAGTGGACCTCACTATATTTTCTTGTGATGGTGTAAATGATGGATCTAACACTATTATTAATGGAACTAAGTCATAGTTACCCATAGCCAGCTTTCGTCCATTATCCGTCAAAACAACGCCAAACGATGCATCGCTACCTGTTCCAGAGGTAGTTGGCACCGCTATTAAAGTAGTTTTTAGATTAATTGATTCAAATGGATTTATGGAACGTAAATCTCCATTTGGATTCGAAAGCAAATAAGCCAATGATTTAGCGAAGTCTATCACGCTGCCCCCACCCACCGCCATTACTGAAGTATAGTCGCCCCTTATTTTCCCAAATGCATTTAGAACATCATCGACGCTGGGCTCCGGCGGCACATCACTCCAAACAAAGTACTCCAATCCCCTTAGCATTTCCTTTATTTTCTCTCCATGTATCCTCAAGACATTTGGATCAACTATTACCAGGACTCTTTTCCCCAAGTATGTCCTCAATAAATCGCCGGCGTCCTTGTATATATCCCTCTGAAATATTATTTTTCGCGGTAACGTGATTATAGGCATACCATCACTTCATGAACTGCGTTGGAACCTTCTGTGCAGCTTTTACCATTGCTATTGCCGCGGTAGAGTACCGAAGAAGCAGAGCCATATTGCCCTTGACCTTTAATTGCCCGGTCAACATTGCTTGGGTTGGATTTATCTTGCCCTCTATAACTTTCTTCCAGTTATCATATGATGCCTCTATAATGAATGGGGCAGTGGCATGCTCCTCCATTGGAAATTCAACTGAAAGGCATTTGCCATCCATTAACTTCAATATGAAACGCGATATCTCGAACTGTAATCCAGCCTCCTCATTTACCTTAAATAATATGGGATCCTTCCAACCCTTTCCGGCCTTATTATAGTCCTCCGACATGGATAACTCATTACAATATCGATTAACCCACTCACGGGAGGGGAAAACAATTTTTTGGTCGCTCATGATTGCAATATTTTAATACTTAATATTTAAACTTTGTTGTAAAACCTTTAATAAGTATTATATATTTATCGATACTTAATGAAAGCACTAGCAATACTTCCTCCATTCATACCAATCGAGCAGATAAAGGGAGCCGCGGCCCAAATACTTCCTGAGCTAGACATAACTACATCTGTAGATTTTGAGAGAAACAATGCGGATGTACTAATAGTAACAACCTTCACTAAAGTCGACTCAGAGCTTCTGAATAAGCTACCTAATCTGAAATTTATTCAAGTGGCTAGCACTGGCTACGACAATGTGAATATAGAGGAGGTCAAGCGTAGGGGCATTATGTTAAGCAATATTCCGGTTGCCAATAAAGAAGCCGTGGCTGAGCATGTAATAATGTTCGCTCTAGCATTGCTACGCAACTTGGTTCAACTAAATTCTGAAATAAAGGCCAAGCGATGGCCAATACTAACTGGCGCACGCGAATTAAAGGGTAAGGTATTCGGCATAATAGGAATGGGTGCTATTGGAATCAAACTCGTTGAGAGACTAATACCCTTTGAGGTGGGTATACTTTATTATGATGTGAGGAGGCTACCTTCCGAGAAAGAGGAATTCTACGGCATTAGGTATGTATCGTTAGATGATTTATTGAGGCTATCCGACATAATCTCCATACATGTGCCTCTAACCAATGAGACCAGACACATGATCTCCGAAAAACAACTAAGCTTAATGAAGGATGGAGCCATCCTGATAAATACTGCAAGGGCTGAGGTAATAGATGAGAAAGCACTGATAAAGGCCATCAAGGAAAAAGGAATTAAAGTCGGCATAGATGTTTATGAGCGGGAGCCGCCGGATTTCAATTCCGAGCTTTTTTCAATGGATAATATAATTTTCTCGCCTCATATAGCTGGAGCAACAATGGAGAGCCAGGAAAGATTTCTTATGGAGACCATAGCAAACGTACTAAGGTATAAACAAGGACTAGAGCCTCAGTATCGGGTGATTTAATTGAAGGGATATGAGGCTCTTAAAGCCAGCATAAAGGAGCTAGATATTTCGCCGGCCTTTGGCAATCCCGGAACCACGGAACTCCCGATGTTAAGGGGAATTGATCAATATTACCTGACCCTACATGACTCCATAGCAGTAGGCATGGCTGATGGTTATTCTCAATACTCGCTTAAACCAAGCCTAGTCAATCTGCATTCCATTCCTGGTGTTGGCAATTCAATCGCATTTATCCATACATCACTAAAGAACCGAGCTCCAATAATAATCACAGCAGGCCAACAGGATACTAGGCATGCAGTGTATGAACCGCTATTGTACGGAGAATTAACTGATATGGTTAATGGCGTAGTCAAGATGAGGTACGAGGTAAGGCACAGTAATGATATACCCATAATCATGAGGAAGGCTAAAGCCATCGCCTTGACGCCGCCAATGGGGCCGGTCTTCATATCATTCCCCATGGATATAATGGATGAAGATGCCGAATATCTGCCGAGACAATACGCATATCGCATCCCAAACTTAATCGATGAGGATGCCGTGGATTATATAGCAAATGCACTGGATGCGGCGGAGAATCCCGCTCTAGTAATGGGGTACGAGATAGATGTATTCAATGCATTTAAGGAAGCAGAAGAATTAGCAGATGCACTTGGATGCCCAGTTTACGCTGAGCCATTAGCACATAGATCCCCCTTTAATTCCAATAGCAAGAGATTCGCAGGGGATCTGCTTCCTGGATCAACATTGATAAATATGAAACTCTTGACCCATGATCTAATATTGATAATTGGAGGCGGAATAACTCTGTATCCATACTTACCATCTCCCCTCCTTCCAGGCAAGCGCATAATCTCAGTGGGATTCGATGTAGACCCAAGACTGGGAGAAACATTTATCATGAATCCACGAATGTTCATGAAAGAAGCAGCCAAGAAGATCACACATAAATGCAATTATGTGCGGGAGGATGATTTGCTATATATGAATAGAGTGGTTAGATCGAGGGCTGTAATGGGCATTGACTATGTAATGCATGAGGCACGGAAGGTCTTCCAGGATTTCACAGTTGTAGATGAGTCTATATCATATTCGCCAATAGTTAGGAGCGTGATGGGGTATGGCCATAATAAGTACTTCACAGCCAAGAGTGGCCAACTTGGTTGGGCATTATCGGCGTCATTAGGTATCTCAATAGTTGAGAAGAGGCTGCTCACCATGGTGGGAGATGGGTCCTTCATGTATTCAGTTCAAGGTTTATGGACAGCTGCTAAATACAAGCTACCCCTCAAGATAATTGTGCTAAGCAATGGCGGATACAATATATTGAAGAGCTATGCCAAGAGCTACTACCCAGAACTCGAGGCAGCTGATTATCTCAACATAGAGGCAAAAATAACTGATATAGCTAAAGGCTTTGGCATTGAGGCAGAAACTGCTGGCAAGGATCTACAGGAACTTAAGTGGCTATATGAAGGCGAAGATCCGAAATTACTCCTAATAAACATGGATAGAACAGTGCAGAAAATGTTCCTTTAGGAATAACATTAACTGTTAATAATCAATGAGGCAAATCATAATCCCATTTACTTTTTGCCAGAGAATCCGGAAACAAACTTATCTTCAAGTGAAAAAGAGACCAGTTCACTTAATTGTCTCCTTCAACTCCCTTGATACCGGCGAGGTTTGGTTGGCGTACAAAATCAAAAACTCTAACCCAAGACTCCTAGGAGAGGTATTTATCGTTTATTTTTATATACTTTTATTGCTCTGCTTTCTTCTACTTAGTTGCCTAATTTATCTAAGTAAGAATAAGCCTACTTTAAGCCCTTAGGTTACATCCCTTTTAACCTAGTGGAAGTTTCCATAGTGGAGCAAGGATATCATTATTGCCTAATTGGTTCTTCATCAATGCTATATTGACCATTCATTGTTCATTTTCATCCTTCTCATTCTCATCATTATTTAGAGAATCACCCCGTAGATCTAAATCATCACTTGATTCATCATCAACAGGGAAATCCTCATACTCAACTCCCTCTATCTTATCGCTCTCGCCATTCTTCTGGTTATTGTTTGATACTTGAGGAACAACTGGAATAACCCCCTCCTTCTTTGGCTTTATTTCACCTGCATAATACTTATCAGCGAATTTATTGAAGTAATCCACAGGTAAGTACCCCTCCACAACATTAAAGGCAGCCTCCAGTCCACAGTTGCTGCAGATAACTGTTACGGTTTTTTCTTTTCTATTCAATATAACGTTAACGCTAGTCATGCCACAGTGCGGGCACTGAAATATCCTCGGCAGCTTCTTAGCGGGCTTGACCGCCAGCTTCCTACGCACTTTTCTCCTACCCATCAAGTTCAAGATTCTTGTTAAACCTATTTATTTCTTTTTCGGACGAATAAGCAAGTTTAATGCATAGCTGTTGAAACCAGCAAAGCGCAGAAACTAGGCAGGAATCTTTATAAAAATCAAGATTATTCCGTGATTCACATGTATCAATTGATTTACTTATTCGGTGAAGCAGTGCTTCTCTACTTATTAACCGGTTGGGTGGTTTGGGTGAGCGGGAGGAGAAGCGATGATGTCTTGCTCCTCACCACGGGCGCTACCTACCTGTTCCTGCTAACAATGAGTCAAGTATTGGCTGTTAGGTTGCTAAATATTTCCCCGTTTCTTGTTCCTGGGGGGGTCATTAGTTATAGTGCGAGCGTCGCGGTGCTGGATATAGCTAGCGTGAAGTATGGGGCTAGGTTGGGGAGGTGGTTAGTGGGTATTGGTGCTGTCCTGCAATTGTCATACTTCATAATGCTTAACCTGGTGTCCATTACCCCTGGAACTGGGGGGTCTGGTGTCCTCAGCACCAGTGCGAGGATAGCCGTGGCGAGCGTCATCTCATTCCTGGTCAGCGAGAATATTGATGTGCACCTAGTTACTAGGCTGAGGCTGGGCGTGGTGAGGAGAGTTGGGGTCAGCGACCCCATTGCAATGACCATAGATAGCCTAGTGTTCATACCCACGGCGTTCCTGGGAGTCCTGCCCCTAAGCGTCCTCCTAAGCCTAATAATTGGGCAATTAATAGTTAAGTTCAGCTTCGTCCCACTCACGATGCTGACCGTGGGCATAAACAGGAAAATACTGAACTACGGACCAATAAAAACACCCACAATGAGCACGTGAAGCCGTTATGTGGTTAATGCAACATATTGAACTCATGAATTAGTGAATTGCTCCTGTCCTTATGGATGGGTATCCTCGTCTCGTGGCGTGGTTTTCCTGTTTCCTTGGAGTGGTCTTGATCCTCCTTCACAAGGGGGCTTCATCTATTGGAACCCGGTCTTCCCCCATGGGGGAACCCACCGTAACCCCCAAAGAGACCCTTGACCCAACAGCCAGAGACCAAAAATCACTACTCTTATAAAAATCCTTCTATGAGGGAACCATCCCTTTCCCACGAAAGAGGACCATCGCCCCCTCAACCCCACTAGGTTAAATATGGGAACTATTGCTAACCCTTTCTGGGGGCATTAATACCATTTAATAATACTATGGACTGCCAGAAAGCATTTATATGAATTTAGTGGCCGTAATAGCAAAAAGCAAGACTTACTATTATTTATTAATAATCGATATGTATTTGAGAAAATGAAATCTAATACTCATAAAACTGATATAACTTATAGCTATTTCTATTTTTACCAAAATCTCTGATTCAATGAACCATAATGCAAAGGACGATAATGGTTATGGATTAGGCACTTGAGGGATTTTTAGATGGAAATATTTAATAATTGCTTGGAATCAACAATGAGAACGAAATGGGGAAAAGAAGCTCAAATGAAGTGGAGTTAATTAATGTGACAAAGGAGTTAGAGGATAAATATAATTACTTATTGGAGTTCATGAGCGGAACTAATTACCCGCTTCCAGATATCAGGGATGCATTGGTCACGGTCTCAGATAAGTTAAGTGAACTTAACATAAATGTCCTAGCCCTCGTCGACAATATAAGAAGTGAAACAATAAAACGAAAACTAGAGACAAAGGAATTTGGAGAAATGGTTCGTTACATAGATGGATTAATAACAAAGATACAAAGTGTGCTGAATGTCTCCAGCTCGCTCTGTATGTTATCCGATAATAGTGAGGCAGTTAGGTTATGCATAACTGCATTATTCCAAGGAGCCGGCTTCTCCGGGATCAGCATAATAAAGGACTTAACGCTATTAACAAAGAACATAATTCTGCCATTAATAACATCCACAAAGTAATTGAACCTATATTTATTGCCCTAGTCATTTTATGATGCCTATAAATTGATGCGGCCTTCCATTTCCTCTAATGTCTGGATGAAATCCATTAATTTATCATTATCAAGTCTAGAAAGCCAATCTATCTCATTATCAATTGCTTCGCCATTTAACGCCCTAATTATCGTATCAATACACTCATCTGGAGATGACTTGCTTGTATCTACCTCGATTACTTTCCCATCAAACAAATCGCGAGCAGCATATGATATAACGTTGAGGAGCTCGGATAATACATTAGAGGCAACCTTACTTAATGGCCAACCTCTCTTTTGAAGCTCATTCCATAATAAATATGGATCACGACGCAAAATAACGACTTTATCAATTATGGAGGAATCAAGCAACTCTATGGCAAGCGTCTCACAAACACAACCACTTCTTTTCCTAACCTCTTCATTAAGCATTGCAGAAACCTTCTCTGGATCCAACACATCAAAGGTATTGCTAAGCTGATTCCAAGATACTTGACCACTGGCCAGAATCAATTCATTTAGATTTATGTATGGCACGCCAAGCTTCTTAGATAGCGCTAATGAGATAGTGGTTTTCCCAGTACCCGGTGTTCCAGTCACCAATATACGCATATTAAGGCCTGATGCGCCTCATGTCTCGCGGAAACGGAAGCGCATCCCTAACATGGTCAAGTCCGCATATCCACATGACTAACCTATCCATGCCTAATCCAAAACCCGCATGCTGAACAGACCCAAAGCGACGCAAATCCAGATACCAACCATAACTGCTCGGGTCAAGTCCAAAGCGGCGAATCTTCTCAACCAATTCATTGTAGTTCTCTATACGTTCTCCTCCGCCCACCACCTCGCCATAACCCTCCGGAGCAAGAATATCAACACTTAGGGTAGTTTCTGGTCTTTGTGGATCATTCTTATGGTAAAAAGCCTTAACCACCTCCGGGAAATGATGAAGATGAATCGGCTTATCGAACTGCAGAGTTAAAGCCCTCTCCTCATCGGCCCCAATATCATCACCCCACTTTAAATTAATGCCTTTATTCTTTAATAGTTCCAAGGCCTCATCATAGGAAACCATTGGAAACGGAGGCTTAACTCTCTCCAAATACTCCGTCTTACGACCTATGACGCTTAACTCCTCTAAATTGTTTTGAAGCACTTTATTGACCGCATTACTTATGACGCCCTCCCCCACTGTCATGACATCACGTAATCCAGCCCATGCCATTTCCATTTCAGCATGCCAAAACTCCGTCAAGTGTCTCCTAGTCCTGGATTGCTCGGCCCTGAAGCTAGGTGCTATCGTGTATACCTTTTCCAATGAATAAATCAGCGCCTCCAAGTAGAATTGAGCACTTTGAGTCAAGTAAACAATATCATTATTGAAATAATCAACCTTAAACAATGTAGAACCCCCTTCAACTGCCGCAGATATGAAGGTTGGCGCATGCACTTCATAAAAACCATTGGACCTAAAATAATCATGAACCGCGGCAAATATAGTGCTTCGTATCTTGAGCACAGCCTGCATCCTCCTACTCCGCACCCAGAGATGCCTTAGATCCAGGAGCAGTTCAGAGTCAGCATTAGCCGCATCCTCATTTATTGGGAATTGCTCGCCTACGAATTCCCATAGAATCTTATCCACATGAAGCTCGACGCCCCCCGGCGCACGATCCTCCCTCTTAGTAACTCCACTAACATAGAGAGATGATTCTATATTTAACTTGGATGCTTCAGCTGCCAATTCATCTGTGAAGATTGATTGTATTATACCAGTGGAGTCCCGTATAACCAAGAATACCTTATTCTTAAGCACTCGCTTCCTATAAACCCATCCTCTAATCACTACATGGGATCCCTCTGGCAATGAAAAAACTAATCGTATGGGCGTTGGAGCTGCATTTGGCAATGACATAATCATCACTCCTTGGGCGTTTCCTTAGCAATAGCGGAAATCACTAATTGTGATCCATCATGAGGACACTTCTCTGCATCTATCTTACCTACATAATCGCCAATGTTAAATGCCCTCTTCTTCTCAAAACCACATTGAGGACACTTCAATACCGCGAACTCAATTAATTGAGGATGCTGAGATTGAGCGGAGCCAGTTATCTTTGCCATAAGTGACTTATTGAAAACCAAGTAATATAATAGAATTACTAAGGCAGCGAATACAGTAATGGATACCGCAACCGAGTAACTCATCACAAATGCATCGAATGACATAGATCGCAGCCCCTTTTTGAAGTTTAAAACTTTGCTGTAGCTCAAACAATTATTGAGCAACTCCTATTGTGTTGCCTACCCCGATGACGAGAACCTCATCGCCGGGGGAGGTGTATGTATCTATTATTTTTCGCAATCTATCAATGGCTGAATTCACGGCATCATCTATTTGCTTCGTCATGGTGTTCAGAGCCTCAGCTTCACTCATTTTTATCAGTATAGCGTATAGGGGTATATTATGTCTAGATACCGTGGTTTCTATGTTGAATTTCTCAGCTCCTATGCCGCCCATTGCAACGCCAAGCCCATCAGTTATTGTACCAGTCTTTTCTCCCTCAAGCTTCAGTGCTGCGTCTATGGTTATTACGAGCCTCGGCTTTAAATTAATGGTCTCCAACAAATAATTAACTGCATCATCTAAGTGACCCACTGTTCCACCCGGTCCTTGCGCCTTCACCAAATATATCTTTCTTTGATTATAAATGCATTGACCTATATAGGTATCTGGCACCACGCTATCCATGGATGCCTTGCCTTGGCATGAATTATTCATAAAGCGATAGATGGTCAATGGACCGGCAGCATCGCCTATTGGTTGCCCCTTCACGAATGACGTTATGGAACCACTTAATGCATTGACCGCCTCCTTTAGGAAGGGCAGCATAAATGTTAATTGATACAGCAAGTAGTAGCTCTTGTACTTAGAACTTAGCTTATAGTAGTGATCCACTACCTTATATATATAGTTTAGATTCCGTAGAACCTCAACTGCATTAGTCATATTTTGAACCATAGGTTTATCCAAGTTAGGCATCATTCTCTTCACGTCGCCCTCTAATCTATCGCTATACATGTTTATTAGATACTTCAACTTCCTAACTAATCCCTCGGTTTCTATATTTGTAGGGTCAATCACAACTAAGTCCATTAAATTGCGCAGTTCATTCTTGACCTTGTCGCTATCCACGGTAGAGCCATCCTTGGCCATGACTTGATTAACTGCGCCTAGGAATTGAGAGATACCATTTGTTATGGTGGCGCTCAACTGCTGTAAAAAACCATTTATTTGCATTTGAAAACGCATTAATTGTAGATACTCATAAAGAAATGGGAAAATACCGAAATACACAACGAATAATAGCAGGTTAAATATCCAGTACTCTGTTGTATTAGAGCCGCCTCCGCCCAGCAACTGGAACGCCGCCAATATATACATTACTAATCGATTCACAAGCTATAAACCGCTTAAAAACGTTACGATACTCAATGAGAGAAATTAAGTTCTCCTTCTCAAAAATGAGTTAACATACCAGATTAACGCAGCCCCTATATTTATTAATCATCTGCTACAATTATATAATGTGAAGCCTGCCTTTGTTTCCAGGAAGGGAGTAGTCACAAGCGAACACCCATTCTCATCAATTGTTGGACTAAGCATACTCGAGAAAGGCGGTAATGCTATTGACGCAGCGGTGGCTGTGTCATTCATGTTAGCGGTTAGCCAACCGGCATTAAATGGATTGGGAGGTGACTTCATGGCAATGATATATAATGAGAAAAGCGGCAAAGTTGAATTCATTAACGGGAGTGGATGGGCACCACGACGGTTAACTAAGGAAATTATAGTCGAAAAATTTAATGGAGATATGCCGCGTTATGGTCCATTATCAATCGTAGTGCCGGGCATGGTAATGAGTACATATTCTCTTTGGAAACAATATGGGTCAATGGAGTGGAAGAACCTCCTTCAGCCAGCAGCGCAAGTCGCTGCTAATGGATTGCCTGTATCGCCTAGGCTTGAATTAACCACGAGGAACATAAACGAGACATTTCACGACCATGAAACAATGAATGTGTATGCTGCGCCTAGGTGGGGAAGAATAAATATGCAGAGACTGGCCAATACCATACAAGCCATAGGAGAAAATGGACCCTCATTCTTTTATCGAGATGTGGGTCAAGCTATAACCGATTACGTAAACTCAATGGGAGGCGTATTTAGCTATGATGACTTCACCGAGTACTTGCCTGAATGGAGGGAACCGCTTAGCATTGAGTATAGAGGCAATAAAATATATGAATCGCCGCCAAATAGCCAAGGCATAACTACGCTATTGATATTGAAAGAGATAGATAGAAGAAATGCTCCTCTTCAGGGTTCAAGTAAGGTTAAGGTATTCACAGAGATTTACAGGCATGCATATTCCATAAGGGATTCTTATATAGGAGACCCCAGGTATGTAGATATTCCAATAAATAAGATACTCGACGATGAGGTATTCCTGAGCAGCATGAAGCGGCTCCATGATGGGGACACCACGAACTTCGTTGTGACGGATGCGGAGGGAAATATAGTTTCAGCAATCCAAAGCCTTTATCATCCATTTGGCTCCAGAATAACTGAACCAACATATCAAGTAACGCTGAATAACAGGGCCAGCGACTTCAAGATGAGTGGCCCAAATGAGGTGGGGCCACGTAAGCGGCCATTACATACTTTATCATCGATAATAGTTGAAAAAAATGGAAAGCCCACATTAGCTCTAGGAATAAGTGGAGGGCACTTCAGGCCACAACAACATGTCATGCTATTAACAAATATCATAGACCTAGGAATGGATATTGTGGAAGCCATTGATGCACCTAGATTCCTATGGGATGGGACCGAGGTATTTGCAGAGGACGGAGTGGATGCAGAAGTTCGCAAGATTCGATATCCAGGGGCAACTGGTGTGGCCCATGCAATTCAATTCATCAATGATGAAAAGATAGGTTATGCCGATATACGCGGCGATGGGATAGCCCTTGGCCAATATTAATTCAATGACAGAATCAACCTATTTTGGATCAGCAGCATTAAGCTCCAAAAATATGCAATAATAATTGAGGGACGGTAAAGTATCTTACGTATCTATGGATGTTCGATATCATATAATTGCGAGTAAGCCAACTATTCCCCCAATTATTATTATGATGGTCATGGCCCAATATAGAGCGGATTCCCAGGATTTATATGGAGCGCCCTTCATCACTTTCGAATCTGCGACTAATCGACCCAACACGTATAGTGATGGTATTATTATTATTGTATAAGATACCATTAGATCGAGCACTAGTTCCACGTAATTATTATAGGATATTACTAATAAAAGGGCTGGGAGGCTTTCAAGCAGGTAAATGATTAGAAATGATTTTCTAGATGTATGCCCGATTGCCTCCAGGACTCCCCAAGCAGAGGCCATAGAAATAACCACGAGTGCCAAAAAGCCAGCCGCCAAGAATCCGAACGCCAATATTAGGGGCGCCAGCGAACCGAATGGAGCTAAGGCATTAGATAATTCGGTTACGTTCAGAAAGTCATTAACCATATTTAGGTGTAAGCCATCTATTACTATCATGGCCATTAGTATTTCCGACACAATTGCTCCAATTAGCGTCTCCAATCTTTCCATTTTTAAATCACTCCTCCGCAATTTCTTTCTTGAATCAGCACCAGAGTGAAAATACAGCATCCAAGGCATTATTACTGCACCTATATTTGCAGCAAGCAAATAATCAAAGGATGGATTACCATATGGTTGAAGAGGCGATAAGCCGCTTAGCAATAATGATGGATTCGGCCTAAATAATAGGGCAGAGGCAACTATGCTGACGACAAGCATGAGACTTATGGGAAGCATAACTATTTCAGCCTTTCTATAACTACTGAATAATACAACAATTGCATGAACTAAATATAATATCAATAACATTGGAATTAATGGAAGACCTAAAAGAAGTACTCCAATGGCCATGCCTGCATATTCGGCCACATACTCTAAAAAGTCGGCCACAGCCATGGGAATAGCCAATAAAGCCGCGACTCTACTACCATATCTAGTCCTCACTGCTTCTCCTAGTCCAAGGCCGCCAACAGTGCCTAGACGGCCTGCAGCATCCTGAATTATAAATAATGGAACGGTCAGTATAAGCATCACAAAGATCATTCTATATCCCCAAGTGGCGCCAGACTGAAGCGCAGTGATTATGCTAGCTATATCTATGTCGGCCATCATGACGAGCCAAGCTGGGCCAAAGACATATAATTGGCGTCTTATTCCCTCCATATCCACGCGTAAATTCACGAAAAGGGTTATCGACTAAATGAAAATAAATGTTTCCCATGATACCACTAACAGGAACACAGCCAAGGAGGTATAATTCCACCCATAGAACCAAATAAACTAAGCATGCCTTGGTGGAGATTACCTAGATATTCTACGGTAGTTCTATACTTAATCAATGCCAAGACGGAATTTTTATAAACAAGAATTAATGCGTGGCTGCTATGGTGGAGGTATTAAAGTACGACGTATTAATCCTTGGCTCCGGTCTCGCCGGATTACGAGCAGCATTTGAGGCCGCCAGGATATCCGGCGGAAAAATAAGGATAGCGGTTGTATCTAAGGTTCACGCCATGAGAAGCCACTCCGTCTCAGCAGAGGGTGGAGCCAGTGCAGTGCTTTATCCTAAGGAGAACGGCGATAGTTTAGATCTCCATGGATACGATACTGCTAAAGGAAGTGATTTCTTGGCCGATCAAGATGCTATAGAACTATTAGTACAAACGGCGCCTCAGGAAATAAAGTTCCTGGATCACTTGGGAGTACCATGGTCTCGCGATCCCCAGGGAAAAATCTTACAAAGACCATTTGGAGGCATGACCATACCAAGAACTACCTTTGCACAAGATAAAACAGGCTTCTTCTTGTTAAGCACATTATATGACAATACCTTGAGATTCGGCAATATAGATATGCTTCATGAACATTTCGCTACATCCATTATTCTTGAGAATGGGGTATTCAAAGGCATAACCGCTATTGACTTAAAGACCGGCGAATTCAAGGTAATATTAGCTAAGGCAGGTATAATAGCCACGGGGGGCAATGGCAGAGTATATGGATTCACCACCATGGCTCACTCCTCCACAGGAGATGGTTATAGCCTCGCGTATAGGGCCGGCATACCGCTAAAGGACTTCGAGTTCCCTCAGTTCCATCCAACCGCATTAGTACCCAACGGAATATTGATAACAGAGGGAGCGAGAGGGGAAGGAGGATACTTGGTTAATAAGGATGGAGAACGATTCATGAAGAGATACGCGCCGAGTAGAATGGAACTAGCACCACGCGATATAGTGAGCCGTTCAATAATAACAGAGATAAACCAAGGACGAGGATTCATGGATGAGGAGAGCGGGCTTGGCTATGTATTGCTCGACTTAAGGCACCTTGGGGAGGAACGATTAAATAAACGGTTGCCCATGATTCGCGAGATCTCTATAAAGACCATAGGCGTTGATCCTGTTGATGAACCTATTCCAGTCAGGCCGGCTATGCATTACATGATGGGCGGCATTCATGTGGATCTAAAAGGGCAAGTATATATTGATGCAGAGAAAAAGATACCCAACTTATGGGCAGCCGGAGAAGCAGCTAATGTAAGCGTTCATGGCGCTAATAGGCTTGGAAGCAATTCATTAAGCGAGTGCCTAGTTTGGGGTCACTTCACCGGCGAAGCGGCTGCTAAATATGCAATGACTACATCCATCGAACTGGAATATAATGGATATGTTAAGGATGCCGCAGAGAAAGAGGAGAAGCGGATATTTGATGGATTGCTCCACAAGGAAACCAATGCGGAAAATCCGTATGATATCAAGCACGAAATGAATAAGATAATGGATACTTATGTATATGTATTTAGGGAAAAGAGCGGGCTTGAGGAAGCATACTCCTCTTTAAAGAAACTAAGGGAGAGATTCAATAATTCAAGGATAGAAGATAGAGGATTAATATATAACCAGAACCTAAAGGATCTAATGGAAATAGACTTCCTACTGGAGCAAGCAGAAATAATAACGCTAGGCGCATTAAATAGAACGGAATCTAGGGGGGCACATGCAAGAATAGATTACCCGAAGCGTGACGACGTTAATTGGCTAAAGCATACCTTGGCATTCTACACGAAGGAAGGCCCGAGCTTCTCATATATACCTGTAAAGATCACAAAGTGGAAGCCGGAGGAACGCAAGTATTAAATGCAAAACCTTTTACAGTATATATTAAAATGGACTGAGATCTCTTACTGCTGATTGTCTTGTGCCTCCAATGTCGTTACTGGATATTGAAGTATTGCCGCGTATCCTCCGAATGTTTCGTCAAGCATCTTAGACTCCTCGACGGCTTTTGGAATGACCTCTACCTTTATTCCCTTCTTGTCTCCTTCAACAACTAAGTTAAGTATTTCCTCTTCTCCCACGTTCTCGCTGACCAGTATTATCCTTGCGGCTCCATACTTCAAGGCCTTCATTGTGGACTCCTTGCCAAATACGACATAATTGCTTTTGCGGACGGCGTACTCCATTAATGTTTCAAGAAGTTCCTTGGCGTGGACATATTCATTGTCCTTAATATGATCGCTAGCTTTCCTAATCGTCTCTATTACCCCATATTCATCCGGGCAACAAGCATCAACTATAGCTATTACTTTATCCTTTAATCTATAATCCAATGCATCCTCCTTCAGGAAATCCTCTTTTGTGGGACCAGGACCTGAGACTATTATTCCCTTTAAATCATTTATTTTAAGGAATATTTCATTAGCGGAATCGGCGAGCATTTTGTAGAATACCTCGGCCAAGTGCTCTGTTTGTCTCTTGTATCTAAGCGCTGATTGCCCGCCTGCGCTATGCTTATTTGGGACAAAGAATTGAACTTTTTTCACTATTTCCCAGTAGTTCCCGCGAAGTAGCGCTATAACGGCTTCTCCTCGTTCCACTATTATTATGCCGTATGTAGATGTAGTATTCGCGCCTTCCTCAAGAAGCTCCGTATGGAACGTCATATCACATATATATTTGAATGTGCTTATCTTGAATGGTGGAATCACAACATATGATACCCAAGTATAGTTGCCTGGAGATATCATGTGGAAGCCGGCGAATACGACTAATCCATTTGGAGGGGCCTTAGGGGTTCCTTTAAGCATGCCTATTATTCTATCAATTGCATCCTGAACATGATTTCTTGTTGTTTTATCCTTTATATTACCTGAAACAGCCCACTCCTCTCTAAGCATGTTAACTATATCTGGTATGGGCCTATCTCCATTAATATACAGCGTGACTAAAGTGGTAGCGTATCCCCTATACTTCTTTAACATTGATATGAGGATCTTAAGCTCATTAATTGATTTTATTCCAGTGCATCCATCCTTAATCACATTCGATATATAGCAACCCTTTATAAACCTTACTAAACTCAGTCAGGGGTGAAACTATCACCACTCAAGCCGGAAACCTAATCATCACTAAATGGATCCGAGCAACGCCGATTATTAAACTTTAATGAATCAAAGCGTAAATCTTGGGGCCGTTAACGGCCGAACCTCCTCTCGCGACCAGCATAGAAATTCAATGCATCAATTAGATCATCCCTATCAAAATCCGGCCAATACTTACTGGTGAAATACATCTCAGCATAGGCAGCCTCTAATGGAAAGAAATTGCTTAATCTATACTCGCCGCCCGTCCTTATCACTAGATCGATGGTGGGATATGGCATAAATGATGTAGGTAAGTACTTGAATAAGTCATTATCGCTTATCTCGCTCCTAGAACCAATAATGTTGTTAACCATATCCACCACAGATTGGATGCCGCCATATGCAATCGCCAAGTTAAGGAAATGATCATTATAATTGCTTGTTACCTTCATAGCAGCCATTATCTCGTTGACCACGCCCTGAGGGAGATTCCTCCATCTACCTATTGCAGTTATCCGCACCCTATTATTATGGATCCTTGGATCATTTCTGGTCTTTATTAATTTATTGATCAGCAATTCATACACTATATTCTTCTCAATTTCACTTCTATTCAACAAATTCTCCAATGACAATACATAAACAGTAACGGCCTTTATCCCCATCTCTATAGCCCAATCCAGGAAATCCTCCACCTTATCCGCACCTATTCTGTAAGCCGATAAGAAATCGGTATTATTCTTCTTTGCCCATCTCCTATTACCATCAGGTATCACACCTATATGCAACGGAAGCTTCGAAAATCCTTGACCCATTATGCACGCATTGGCAATTTATTAATTTAAATGTTTTGCGCATATATATCCATCCATACTTTAATACCTAAATTACTTACTGTATTAATCGCTTATTTAGATATACATGAATTAAAGCATTCCTCCATGCATCTCTCAACCAAGTAAGGCTCATCATCACTGCATTTAGAGCTGCACGACGATAAGCAACAATCCATAGATGCCATTCGCCATTAGGCGCATGCAGCTTATTAAATCTTACTGAAGTAGCCAATTAATAATATAAAACCTGAACCTAGAATAGATCGATCTAACCTCCTCGCCTTTATGGTATTTCTTGACTTGATTGCTTGCTCTATGTTTTCCTTGACCCTGCGAAGGGCCTAAATTGGAGACAATGGATTAAGTATACTCAACTTCACGACCCTAAAAAGGTCAGATACTATCCATATCTGATTATGCATAGTTATGAGGATATTATTGAAGTGATTCATGCCAATTAATAAATTAATAGCTAGTTATATCGCCTTCATTGGTTGGCATTAAATGGGCATTCAAGCCATATTTGCGCCTAAGTGATTGAGCAAGCAATGCCGCATTTCCATATACAGTGTATATAGCCTTAGCACGCGACTCTAATGCGAACTTGACAAGAGATAAGTAATCGCTATGATTACTTAGTTGAATTGAATTACCATAACCCCAACCTGTTACTCCTATCACATTTATTGGCCTCTTCAACTTAAACACATTACGGAACCTTAATCGAAGATCGCTATGAATACCTGTTATAGCCACTATCGGCTCATCATGATCGGCTTCCGGCACCATTATTGACCCCATGGGTTCCTTCAATAGTAACCTATTCAATTTATATACATTATAATCAAGGAATGGCTTATATTTCCGAAGCAGAATCGCCAATTCCTGTCCCTTCCCCAAGGGGTGGCCGCTAAATATCACATTATTACCAAGGCTAATCGATCGCTCAACCTCATTAAGCAGCAAGTCATATAATTCATTTCTGGGCTTGAATATATAGCTCTCACTCCCATATGTTCCCTCCATTATCAAGATATCCACATCCCTCATAGAATCAGCGCCCCTCTGGACAACACTATCCTCCATATTGAAGTCACCGGTGACTCCAACTGATAAATCATTAAATTCCAGCAAATACATTGCACTACCAATAACGTGGCCCGCATTCATGGCTCTTATGCTCAGTTCATCTAGAACCAATAAATCGCCTATCTCAATCACAGTGGATCCATCTAGTTTTAATCCATACATCTCGCTCAATATATCATGCGTCTGCCTTGTCATAATCAGATTATTAGCTTTGGTTATAGATGGAGTAAAATGATCGGTATGACCGTGGGTTATCAATACATAATCATACTTAGATGGATCGAACTTCCTATACGGATCAACCAATATAGATAAACCATTATGCTCTATCGATATGCCGCCGCTGAACCTTATCTTTAAATTCATTAATTGACTTGAAGCAGCATCAATTATTTAAGCATAGTTCCTAATTTAAGCTAAGCTGGCGCCGGGGCCGGGATTTGAACCCGGGCCCCCATGCGGGGACGGGATGACTTGCTGCTGGGACTCAAGTCCCGCGCCTTGGGCCGCTCGGCCACCCCGGCAACCATGAAGAAATGAGAGACACCCTTTTTAAGGTTTCTCAATACATGTACCAATTTCTCTATGGTTCAAACCTTAATATCTGACATTGTCCACTCTAAGAACTAGATCTCCGTGAATCCCTAAAAATTCAAAAAATGATCGGGACTTTCGACACAAGGCAAGTTATGATATCTTCTCTGGCTAGAGGCCCCGCCAATCAAGGCAAGGTGACTATTTTTGCTTTCTATGCTTAGTCAGATAAGGATAAATATAGATATGCATCTTAGGTCTAATGGGCGTAACTGAGCTTGGTAAATTAATAGAAAAATCAAGGCAAGAGATAGAGCTAGTTAGATTAAATGGGCGTATAGTTTCCATTGATGCTTATAATGCCCTCTATCAATTCCTTGCATCGATAAGACAGCCCGATGGAACGCCATTAATGGATTCGCTGGGCAGAATCACGAGTCATCTTAATGGTTTGCTTTATAGAACTATTAATTTGCTTGAGAATGGAATTAAGCCGGTATATGTCTTTGATGGAAAGCCTCCTCAACTAAAGGCAACCGAGATAGAAAGACGGAGGCAACGCAAGATTGAGGAAGCTCAAGCTGCAGAGGCAGCTCTTAGGCTAGGCGACGTTAAGGAAGCGAAGAAGCACGTACAACGATCGATATTTCTTCGTGATGAGATGGTTAATGATGCTAAGGAATTGCTGAGGGCAATGGGCGTACCGTGGGTACAAGCACCCGGCGAGGGGGAAGCGGAGGCGGCCTTTATGTCTGCTAGGGGGATTTCATGGGCCACAGGCAGTCAAGATTATGACTCACTCCTATTCGGTTCGCCTCGATTAATTAGGAACTTGACAATTACAGGTAGAAGGAAGCTTCCAAATAAGAATGAGTACGTAGAGATAAAGCCCGAATTAATAGAATTGAATAATGTATTATCGGAACTAGGATTAAGGGATAGAACCCAACTAATAGATCTAGCAATACTCATAGGTACTGACTATAATCCAGATGGCATTCCCGGAGTGGGACCTCAACGGGCATTAAAAATGATAAAGGAATATGGCTCAATAGAGAAAATCGTAAAAGTAATAGGAAGCGATAAGTTCCCAATGGATCCATTAAGCATACGCGATTACTTTCTTAAGCCTGACGTAGTAGAGGTTAAAACTGTATCATTCGGTAAACCCAATGAGAACGAAATAATCAATATACTAGTGAGGAATCATGACTTTAACCCAGATAGAGTTAAGGGAGCTATAGATAGGTTAAGAAAAGCAATGAGCAAGGTTGGTGGATCATCAACTCTGGACTCATTCATGTAAGGAGACCAATATGAAGACATTTCCAGCATGGATGCTTGTAAAGAATATGTTCGAGCATGAATTAAGCGGAAGCCCACTTGATATATTATTTGGATCTATATTTGATAAGGCCACGGTAAAAATGAATTACTACTACAAGCGAGGGGTCAATGACTTCCTTGAAGCGGCCTTGAAGTATATATCGTCCACATTAGATGATGAGGCCGCAATGCTAGGGATTCAATTGATGCAGAATCAAAGAAATAATATATTATCTAGAGGGAGGGCAATGCTAGATGCATTTAAATCCACACCAGCCTTTGGATTATTAAGACCAAAAACTAGGCTTATAGTCATTGATGACTTGGTTGGGATATATGTTCAACCTGACTTCTATGATGGAGAAAATATATATGAAGTGAAAACCTTTGATCCACGAGGAGTAAATTACGTTAAGTACCAAGTAAGGCTCTTCCAACTAGGATACCCGGGAAGTAAAGCTATCTTGGTAGGATTTGATAAGGCCACAAATAAACCAATCATTTTAACCATTGACCCGATTAATGATATGGATAAGAATGAAATACTGAGGCACGCATTGTCTTATGGATTAATAAATGGAATTGACGAGGAACCAAGAAATCATATCATTGTTAAATATAGCACTAAGGGCTCTACTTAGGGGGACCATAAGCATAGCCCTTTAAAGCGGTAATTATTCAGTCCATAATGTCCTCCTTGGAGCATCTCCCTCCTTCTTTGGACCCATGTTCCCCGGCGGGAACTCGCGGCAGATAAGCCAGACCCTCGAAAATCCTAATAGGACGGAGGTCAATTCCTTTGGAGCAAAGTAATCTCTCCTATTAATGGCACCGCACTCCCCGCTGAGTGAGCCAATTAATTATGGTTGGACCAAATATTATGGGTAAATTCGATAGATCATTAATGCGCTTGGAGCCTGTTAAGAACATCGCTATCCTGAATTCCTTTATTACCCTCTCAGCAAACTGCATTAATTGATCCCTACCATTAAGCGCATTTACCAGCATGGGTCTCGACATTGTGAAGGCGGAGGCGCCTAATGCAAGCGCCTTGGCTCCATCTAAACCTGAACGAATGCCACCAGATGCTAGTATTATTCCATCAAAGACCGACTTAACTTCACAGATTGAAATGGACGTTGGTATACCCCATCCATTAAACACCGAGGAAAGCTCGCTTATATCAGTTCTATGCCACCTCTCTGCCTCTATTTTAATGAAGGAAGTACCGCCTATTCCACCTACATCAATGGCCGATATCATTGAATCTTTCAGCTTAGCTGCAACTTCCTTTGATATCCCGTTGCCTACCTCCTTAACAATAACTGGCTTATTTATGGACTTGGCGATATATCTTATCTTATCAATAACTCCCTTGAACCATGGTTCACCCTCTGGTTGGAATACTTCCTGGGCTGGATTAAGGTGTATAGCTATCGCTGATGCATTGATCATATCTATCGCTGCATTGACCCAATCAATTGCTTTGCTTTCATCTAGCTTAGATATTTGGGGAGCCCCTATATTAGCTATCTTAAGTGCAGATGGAGCTTTATCCCTTATTATGCTGAATGTCCACTTGGTCTCGGGCTTCTCTATTGCTATCCTCTGTGAACCAACATACATGCCTATCCCTAATCGTTCGGCGGCTTCTGCAAATATCTCGTTTATCTTTCCAGAAAGTGATGTTCCACCCGTTATTGCCCCTATTATAAATGGGGCAGATAATGTTTTCCCAAACAACTGGGTTGACGTATCTACTTCGTCATAATCGAAGTCAGGCAATGCATTATGGATTAGCTGAACCTCATCGAATAGGGTTGATCCTTCCTCTATATCTTTTTGGGCGGCTATCTTTATGTGCTCTATCTTTCTATCTTCAATGCTTATATCAATCACCCCTATAAAACGCAATGCTGGCGTAACCCACGGTCTCAACCCTATTAGTACTAGTGTCCCCTGATGTTGCATGTTTTAATAATTCAACATGCCGAGCGCCCTGCAATCTTGAGTACTCCATTGCTGTTAATATAGCTCCAAAGCCGCATACCGATACATTTAGTCTCTCCATGATGTCGAGAAAGCCCTCCGGTTCTAGTTTAAGAATTTGTTGGATTACCCACATATCCTTTTCCGTGGTAATATCGTGAGGTTCATAATGATTCAAGTCACTTGATGCAACAAAAAAGATATCGCTAAACCCATTTCCAATTACGTGTTTTAATGCCAATGCCATGCGTCTAGCAACATCTATGGTCTGTTCCCAAACCACTATTGGAACTATCTTGGAGCGCGGGAATAAGTACTTTATAAAAGGCACCTGAACCTCGACTGAATGTTCCTTCTCAAATGCATAAGTATCAACCTCTAAATCATTAAATGCATTTATTAATGACTTGGCAACTTCACTATCGATCTCAACATCGCCAAGTGGAGTTTCCCATATTCCATCATCCATTATGGCCACCGGCGCGCCCACCCCATAATGATTAGGACCCATTATTATAAATGTAGATGGATCATAATGAGCCTTGATCTCAACATAGGAATGAGCAGCAATTGGACCAGAATATATATAGCCAGCATGAGGAACTATCACAGAGACGAGGCCGCCGATTCTAGCTCGTTGAATTGTTCCAGGGCCGAGGGGATGGTTAATTGACCACTCTATTCTCCTTCTAAGCGATTCCGCATCATCCTCATAAAAAGCGCCGGCTACGGCCGGCTTTCGTCTGATGACCATTTAGTTAAAGGCAAAACCAATCTCCTTAATATATCTATCCGCCTCCAGCCTTGATTTAAGAATGATGCCCAAAACTGCCTAATCCTTTGCGATTTATGAAACAGCAACTGTCTTTCTTGAAACAATGTCAGGATGCTGTTTAATGCGCTGCAACTGATCACTGGCATTATTAAATTTGAGGCTACTAATTATTGCTGCAGTAAGCGAACCAATCAGTATTGTAGTAATCCAAAGAGGAGAATCAAATGCTATCGACAACGCCACCAATATCCAGATCCCCATTATTGCAAGCATTACCATAATCCGTTTCATGGTGATTGTATATTGATCGTATTTAAATCCGAATCGGTTAAAAATCAAAGTGTTCAATATCCTCTATTAAAAGTTTCAGCAATCTATTTAATAAACCCAAAGACAACAGGACAGCTGGCGAAATACGACTAATGTTAAATAGTTTTTGTACTATCACAGTAAAACCTAAAAATTAACCCACTCAAGGGCAATAATTGTGTCAAATGAAAATACAATCAAGCTGAGGAAAGCACTGAGCTTCCAGGATCTAACGTTCCTCTCAGTGACTGGAATGGTTGGAAGCGGGTGGCTCTTCGCATCTCTAGGCGCTGCTGCATACGCTGGTCCAGCGGCCATAATCTCATGGATTATTGGTGGCATATTCTTCATCATAATGGGGTTCGCATTTGCTGAACTTGGAGGATTACTACCATTCACTGGTTCATTAGTGCGCATAAATCATTTCACGCACGGCTCCTTATCCAATTACTACCTAGGATGGGCATATCTAATAGGTGTGGCAACTACTGTACCCCTTGAGGCAGAGGCCGTGATTTCCTATACCAATAGATACTTGCCGATATTCAGCACCCAAGCCGGCGTATTAACTCCCCTAGGTATAATAGCTGCTGCAGCCTTAATACTTGTATTCCTACTTATTCAATTAATTGGGGTTAATGTGGCTGGAAAAACCAACACAATAATAACTTGGTGGAAGTTCATAGTACCGACCATAACCGCCATATTATTAATATCTCTCGCATTTCACATGGATAATTTCTCGCATTATGGTGGATTTTTCCCCTTGGGATACGAAGCCATATTCAGCGCCCTAGTTCCAAGCGGCATAGTCTTTGCATATGAGGGATTCCGGCAAGCACTTGAATATGCGGGGGAAGCACGGAATCCGCATCGTGATGTTCCAAGAGCCATAATAATATCCATTGTATTAGTGATACTATTATATGTTCTTCTTCAGGTGAGCTTTATTGGAGCAATTAATTGGTCAGCCATAAAGCTAGTGAATAGTGAAGGGCAAGTTACGGGACCCATAACGCCGGGAGATTGGGGCAACCTTATCAATTCAAATTGGGCGGGTTCGCCATTCTATAGTTCTCTACTATATAGCGGCGTCGCATTTTTGGCTTCCTTTGCTATAATACTGCTGATAGACGCATGGATATCGCCCGCTGCAACAATGGGAGTATACTTGGGCACAACGGCTAGAAGCTTCTATGGCCTGTCTAAGCAAGGATATTACCCCACCCTCTTTGGTTCATTGCATCCGAGATTCCAAACTCCATGGTTCTCATTGATATTTACATTTTTCTTATCGGTCATATTCCTGCTGCCATTTCCAAGCTGGTACTCGTTGGTCTCACTATCCGCTTCAGCTACTGTAGTTAATTACCTAGCAAGTGGACCTGCATTAATAGTATTGAGAAGAACCGCAAAGGAACTCAAGAGGCCCTATGAGTCTCCTGTTCCATGGCTTGTTGCATCATTAAGCTTTATTTTCTCATCAATGTTAATATATTGGACCGGGTGGCCGGGCGTGGGCTGGGTATTTCTAGTGACCGCGTTTGGATTACCTCTGTTTCTGTTGGGTTATGGACGTAAATTGAATCTAAGCAAGCTAGAGGTAATTATATTTACCATTATATTTTGGAGTTTATTGGGAGTGGATGCCTTCTTCGGGTTATATGAATCGCTTTGGCCATTCATATTAACATGGGGATTATTCAGCACATTATTAATAATAGGCACAGTATACCTATATTTAAAGAGCCATAGCATTGAAGTGAAGGCTTCTTCATGGTTTATTGCGTATATGATTCTCACAGGGATAATGGCTTACGCTGGATCTGGAGGAATGGACCTAATACAATATCCAGTGGATTATGTAGTAATGGTAATTATCTCCATAATAATTTTCATTATTGCAGTCAAGCAAGGATTTGAGACCGAGGAAATAAGGCAAATAAAGGAGCATGGATTACCCGTAGAATAAAATAAATAAAACCGATCCACACTTCAAAAAGGATTTCTTCCTATTTCTCCATGAATTTATAAATAGTATTCAAAATTATCTCGTTTGCTCCCTCATATATTTCGGTAACCTTGGCATCTCTATAAAGCATTTCAAGCACTGTATCCGTGGAGAGACCCATGCCGCCCATCATTTGTATAGCTATCCTAGTGGAATCAACCCCAAGCCTAGAACCAAGTAGCTTGGCCGCATGCGCATAAAGCAGAAAATCCGAGGAACCCTTGTCCTTCATATATGCCGCTGTATATACAAGTGACCTAGTGGATTCTATCTGAGCATACATGTTAGCCGCGTAATGCTGAAGTGACTGGAAATCAGCCAATAACTTCCCAAATGCGTTTCTCTGTTTTATATAGTTAAGGGCTTCCCTAAAAGCCCTCTCCGCTATTCCTAGACCAATGGAACCAACACATGTTCTTCCCAAGTTTAAGCTATTTATTGCTACATAGAAACCCTTATTGACCTCGCCTACCACAGATTCATCGCCTAACCTACAATCAACGAATTTAACCTCCGCAGTGCCTGTACCTCGTAATCCGATCACATGAATAGGATTAGTCTCTACACAATTGTTTCTATCCACCATGAACGCAGTTATCGAGCGGTGTCTCTCCTCTCGTGGACCCGTTCGAGCAAACACTAGATAAGCATCCGCATTCATACCTGATGTTATCCACATCTTATGCCCATTAAGGATCCACTCGCCTCCTTCCCTCTTAGCAGTGCTTTCCAGAGCCGCTGCATCGCTGCCACAACAAGGCTCACTCAATGCATAGGATATTATTAAATCGCCGCTAATGGCCCTAGGCAAGTATTTCTCTTTAATGGCAGTACTTCCGTATGTAGCTAATGTATCTACTATTAAGGAGCCCTGTATCTCCAGTATAGTTGCTATGCCTGGACTGTGCTTGGCCACCTCCTCGACAGTCAATATCTCAGATCTGAAATCAAGGCCGGGACCACCATAATCAGTAGGCCCCATGGGGGCCAATAAGCCCAATTTGCCCATGCTTCTAAGCGTCTCACGCGGATACTCATAATTCTCCATGTTTTTTATAATGGGATCTATTTCACGTTCAGCAAACTCTGCTGCGCTCTTTTTAACCAGCTCGTGAGTTTCATCCAGCAATGGATGCATAATATTGAGCAAGCATTAATAGTTTTTTAAGTTTACCTTTAGCCGTATACAATAGCATAAAGAGCAAATGATAGTTAACTATTATTAAAACATTTATAAAAATCAATATAACTAAATCAATTATCCATTTTAGGGAAAACGAGGGCAAGCAAATATGCAGGGGAATATCCTTCCCTAAAAGCAACATGTAGAAATAAGCACTTGTAGCATCCTGAGTCCCGGATCCTAAAGGCATCAAGCTCCATTTAGTTGATTGGAGTAACAAGGCTTATTCTAGTATTGGGAACCAGCATTATACTTCTATCCTAGATTAACCTCGAAAGGCCGAAACAATATATTCACTATGTCCTCCTTCAAACATCACCGAGTGATTTGCCTCGCCCTCACGGACGGAGCATCCTCGCCTTGCGATGAGGATTTCCTGTTTCTTCAAACTTACTATACTGTCTCTTATTTTCCTGTCTTCTTTTCCATTATTTATCGCATTCAAAAGCATGTTGTATGCCTTGACTTCAACCCGCATCACTTTGAGAATCGCTTCCGCATTCTCTCGTTGGGTAAATCATATTGAGTGATGATTTTATGTTAATTTCCTTGACTTTATTCCTAGCATTAGGCTTATTACTCGATCAATTCTATAAAAACATTTTATGAGGGACTATCCACCCCTCAACCCCAGTAAGTTAAAATCTCAGAGCTTGATGCTATTTATTGTGGGGAGTAATAAAAAATGAAAGCGCAATAAGGCGCACAAACTAATGGCTTATATCCCATTGGATAAGAAAGCTATCGTTATAATAAATCTTTTTATCAAGAGTTTAATATTATTACACTCTACGGCCGCGTCTACCGCCTGGTGGCCTTATTGTGTCATGCGGTATCGGAGTTGTGTCCTCTATTCTACCTATCATTAAGCCAGCTCTAGCCAGAGCCCTAATAGCGGCGACAGCTCCTGGACCAGGCGTTTTAGGTCCATAACCGCCCGGCGCCCTTACCTGTATATGAACTGCAGTAACTCCGCGTTGAATAGCAACTTGGGCGGCCTTATATGCGGCCTGCATGGCTGCATATGGGCTTGGCTTATCTCTGTCAGTCTTTACTACTTGTCCACCGCTAACTCTGACAACGGTTTCTGCGCCAGTTAAGTCAGTAATTATGATTATTGTATTATTATAACTCGCGTATATGTGAGCCACCCCCCAATGCATTTTTCTAGGCACTTGTACTTGGCTCAATTCTTGTAGTTGTTGAGCCTCACCTTGAGCGGCTGCTTGCTCTATGTTTTGCTGTTCTTCACTCATTTCTGCTCACCCTTATTGCCCTCAGCTTTTTTAAGTTTATCATATGACTCACGCCAAGCAGACCAAGTCTTGGGATCAATACCTCTCCACAACTCCTCAAGAGTAGTATATGGAGAACCAGGAATCATGTGGAAATACGCTCCCTTCACGATATATTTTGTTCTCTTTTCATATATTGGAGGCATGCCGAGATAGACTTTAACTAGACTTAATGCTTTCTTGCCTTTTTCCTTATCATATGGCAACATCCCCCTTATTGCCCGTCTAAGAATTCTATCTGGCCTTCGAGGGGTCTTTGGGCCAGTTCTTTCTGGATTATAATGAGTCCTAACCTCCGTTAACTTCTTTTTGTATTGCTCAAGGATGGTATTATAATCGCCGGTCACTATGGTTCTCTCTGCATTCACTATAATGACCCGCTTGCCCTTTAACGCCAATGAAGCAACTGTACTGGCTAGCCTACCCATTACGTGATTAGCGGCATCTATCACTATTTCATTTTCTTGCGGAGTAACCCCCTTTGAGATAACTTGTATCGACATTTCATTCGCCTCAGGTTATTATTTTCGCCCCAGTACCCTTTGGATTCCTCTTAACTAGCTCGGAAATATTTATGGCCTCGCCGCCCATGGTCTTTATCTTGTTAGCCGCGTCAGTTGAAAACTTAAATGCAGCAACCGTGACTCGCTTCCGTAACTCACCGCCGCCCAATACCTTGCCGGGAACAATTACTACATCATTATCCGAGGCATACCTATCTATTTTGCTTAAATTAACCGACACCCTACTTCTTCTCGGCTTCTCCAATATATCAGCAATATATCTCCATATGGCGGCACCAGTCTGCGCAGATGCCTTCCTAAGAAACCTAATAAGCAGCCGTAGCTCCACATTACTTGGACCTGTTGGATTAGGCACGAAAACAGCCACCGATTTGGGTTTTATAAATTTGATGAGAAAGAAATAAACAACATGGTACTAACCAGTACTACTTCGCCCTAGCGGATGGAGCTTCTAGCTGAGGAGATAATAATACTGGAAGTTTTCATATGCTCATTCGAGCAAGTATTGATTTACGAAAAATTAATTAAGCCTTTGTAGAACTATTTAACGGTCATATGAGGATAATCATTTTATTGACTGTTATAATACTATTAAGCATTAGTTCCATAGCTTTTGGATTAGAGCTAAAGAATGAGGAGTTAGTAGGTGTGGCAACCGGCGGTAATTATGTAGTAGCTGTTGGCTATACTCAATCCAATACTGGAGTAATAAACGTGTTTACCGTGAATAATGGCCAATTAACATTATTAAAAAGCATTACCTTACAAGGTGAATTATACGGTGTTGCATATGGAAATAACCAATTCATGATAGTGGGAACAAGCGGTAATGGGAAACCATTTGTAGGAATGTTCAATCCATCAACGGATAGCATCAATGACTTAAGCGGATCACTGGGAATTAGCCAGGGATCACTATATGGTGTTGCATATGGAAATAACCAATTCATGATAGTGGGAACAAGCGGGGGAGCGGCATTTGCTGCAATATATAATGGATCATTTCATCAAATCAAGCTGCCAAGCGATTACACGTCATTATATTCCGTGGCTTATGGCGAGAATGAATTCATGGTAGGCGGATCAACAAATAGTGCTGGCGCTCTAGGCATATATTATGATGGGGCTTTCAGGGATGATTCATCCATGTTGCCAAGCAACATGTTTGCCGTAACTGCGATAACTTATGGTAACGGCGAGTTCATGGTAGGCGGCTATATATCCTCAGGGAATTATACATATGGCGAGCTCGGGGAGATAATTAATAATAGCTTTAGCATAATTAGTCTATTTAATTCCCAATTTGCATCAATAAATGGACTCTCCTATGCTTATTATGAATTCCTCATCGAGGGAGGGTTGACTAATGGATATGGAGGAATAGGGTATTATGGAGCCGGAGAGGGCGGCACAGCGCTTGAAGTCAGTAGCACGGAACCTCTTTTCCCAATGATAATATATGGAGCAGCGCCGATTGGGTCCGGATCGTTCGCCTATGTAGGTAATGATGGGATTAACAGCATAATCGGGATAGTTAAGCCGCCATCTATTTATAATGTAACTATAATAGTAAACTCATCTACTATCCCCACAGTAACCCTTGCCGGCATAATAATTAGATCTAATGTGGCGGAATTCCATTTGTTTCCGGGATCATATCAATTAGAGGTAGAAGCACCTGGATACTATAATTCGTCTCTGTCTCTCTATGTTAATAATAACTTAAATTACACAATTAACCTGCAGAGAATTAAGTATTGCTCCTTATCTATTAATGCTATCATAAATGGAACTCATATTCCTGCAAATATAACTATTAATATGGAAAGCCAACCTCCAAATCAAGATAGATATTCCTTCTCTATTAATGGCACCTCTATTCTATCAATAATTTGTAATTCATATAATTACGAAATAAGTGGAAAATACTTGGAACCTATAAGTGGCTCAATCAGCTTAGTGGGCAATAGATCATTGAATATATCGTTAATACCCATAGTGACCTTGAAGATAATGGCTCCAAGAATTGAAGGGCAATATATAATTTACTTAAGGGGCATACTGAATGAGAACTTGACCCTAGGCAATGGTTCCAGCTTATTGATTTATATGCATAAGATAGGAAATGAAACATATCAAGCGTATAGGCGCATAAATGGTGTTCTCCAATTCCTTGGTTCAACTAATCTAGATATACTTCCAGGCCAGCTTGAAATAAATGTGACTTGGCTAACACCAACGATAAGTTACTTTAACTCAACATCTATTGGTCCAGGCAATAGCAGCTTGATAATCAAATATGGATTATCTCAATATGGAAATATCTCCATAATGCTTAATGGAACCAATATATTATCGGCAAGTGGAGTTAATGGTAGTGAATCAATATATTTCAATAAAAGCGGTAACTATGATATATGCATATATTCATGGGTAATCTCTAATGGGAAAGCACAGCTAACATACGGCCCGCTTTGCATAGTGAAACATGTAGAGGTTTACTATAGGTTATCAATCATGGATGAATCAGGCCTCTTAACTAATATCAGCGGCTATTATGCGCCAAACTCCACAATTCCACTAAACATAATGAGCACGGTGAACCTTAATAACGGCACTAGACTGGTTTATAATGGGTCAATAATAAATGGTAAGACAATTCAATCTAATCATTTCAATATAACCCTTAATTCTACAATAATCACCGCATATATAAGATGGATCAAGGAGTATTTGGTTAATGTGAAAATCTATGGAGGCAGCAAGATAATTAATACAACAACTAGTTGGAGTGTAAAGGGGACACGCTTAGTTTTTTCTCCCTTGATAACGTACATGAATGGTACTAGGTTGGTTCTGCTTAATAAATCAAGTATATTAGTGAATGAACCCATTAATGCATCTATTTTATATGAACTAGAGTACTTGGTTAATGTTACTTGGAAGTCACCGTTAGGAATAATCAACATGATCACTTCATGGCTAGATAATGGAACCACATTGTCGCTGAGACCAGTGATTCTAACTTATATTAATGGGACAAGGCTTATATTTAACGAGACAAGAAATATAACAATAAATGAACCACTCAACATAACCATTGATTTAAGGCTTCAGTATTACTTAGTTAATATCACTTTAATAGATGGACATATATGGATGAAGAAGGAGACATGGATCAGTAAAGGGACAATAATCTCAAATGAGCTGCAAGGTATCATATATCAGGGTAATTACACAAGGCTCATATTAGTATCGACGAATGCATCTAGATTAGATATCTATAAACCATTCAACATAATAAATAATTATGAGAGGCAATGGTTAATAAATGCCACAATCCTAGATTTAAACGGAACAAAAATAGGTGAATTAGTCAAGTGGATAAATGCCACAATGCCTATAATTAATTCAACCAATATAGGAAATAACACAATACCATTGAAAAGTCTCAGAATAGATGGACCAGGCCAGTATCGAGCCGTTGCACTCATAATCGAGAAGAGACTTAAGATAAATGATGCACTTGGATTACCGGTGCCTCTAGCTAGAATAGAAATCCAATGTAATGGATACACCACCATGAATAAAACAAATTATATAGGATATATGTATGCAATGATCCCACTGAACGCGAAGTGCACAATAGCGAGACCAATACTTGGAGACTTCAGCATATCGTTAATCACTGCCATCGTAATAATTGCCGCAATCATAATCATCATCAGAAGGAGAATCCATGCCTGAGGATTTGATTGGTTCGAGTTGTTCAACATGTTTATAAAGGCAAATCCAAGTTTATTGCCATGAGTAATGAGATAGATATTGAGTCAATTGAAGGACAGCTTAGACAAGTCCAACGAAGCGTAGCGGCTCTTAGCGACACATTAGCTAATATAAGTAGATCTCTCGAGGAAACTAAGTCCACCGTTAAGTCTCTTGAAGCCTCAATTCAAGCTGGTTCAAAGGTATCAATAACCGACCTTCTCCGCGAGCTTGCATATATAGAGACTGGATTACTTGCATACCGGGATCACATATCCAGGGCAAGCAATCAATTAAGCGAATTGGTGGCTCAATTATCTAATACAGCTAATGAGTTCAATGAAATAAAGGTAATGATGTTTAGCTCATTGGATGAGATGAAGAATAGCATTGCGTCCTATGAGAAAACCATACGGGACACATTATTATTAGTTCAAGAGACTCAACTAGAGCTATCCAATAAATTAAGCAGAATAGAGGATTCGCTGGGCCTATTGAGGAACTATATAATGGAGCATCAGAATCAACAAAAATAATATATACCTGCTAGTAACTACTTAAGTCATGTCTTTATTAGGCGGAGGAGGAAAGAAGTCGGAGCAAGCCATAAATAACATATTGCAGAGGCTAGAGATGATAGATAAATCACTTAGCCAGCAAAACCAGACAATAAGCGTTGAATTAGGTAATATAAGGAAGATAATACAAGGACTAGCAATAGATTTGGATAGAATTAATAAATCAATTCAGGACTCGATGAAACTTGTCAGGGACGCCATAACTGAGGAGACCAATAGGTTAAATGAATTAAATCAATTATATAAGCAATTCGCCACTACTTCCGATTCATTGTCTAGTTCATTGATGCAGACACTTAATAAATCTGATGAATTAATCAACTCAATAGGTAAATATGTCAATGAAGTTCAGTCACAATTGGATAAGGTTAAGGACACACTAAGCAGCATAAGCCCCACCCTTAATAGCATTGATATAAAACTAACCGATGAAGTCGATAAATCGACAAAGATAATAAATGATTTATCTAGGGTAGATGCATTATTAACTGAGCTTCAGTCCCTTCATAAGCAATTAATGGAGAGACACACTGAGCTAGATAATAAATTGATAAATATATCAGCCAAGGAGGCCCAATTAACTGCTCAAGAAGAAGCCATAAAGAATGAGAAGGCCGAAATAGAGAGGCAACGCCAAGAACTGGAGAGGCAACGCCAACAATATGAGCAAGTCAGTAAACTTTACGCGGATTTAAGTAACTTAAGCACGGTATTGAATACCTCAGTGCAGGACTTGACACAACGATTACAGGATTATGGCAATAAATTAATTGAGTTGAATGAGCGTGAGAAGCAATTAAAGGAGGAGGAGCTTAATCTTAAGTCTCTCGAGAGAAAACTGGAGCTGGAGGCAGCCAGGATAGAGACGGAAAACATGAGGCTAAAGGACCTAAATAAGAGGGAGGAAGAGTATAAGCAACGAGTGGAGGAGCTGGCCAAGAAGGAGGAGGAACTACGGAGAAAAGAGGAGTACCTAAACTCAACACTACGGGAGCTAGAAAAGAGAAGCAGTGAGCTTAAGGAAACTGAGGAAAAATTAAACAAGCAAAATGAAGAGATAACCAAGAAGGAAGAGTACCTAAGGAAACTGGATGAGGAATTAACAATAAAGCGAAGGGAATTGGAGGAAAAACTAGAACCACTATTCACCAGGTTGATAGAGGAGGAGCGGAAGCTCATCGATTGGGAAAAAAGGCTAATGGAGAAGGAACGCGAATTAATGAATTACCAAAGAGCGCTGGTTGTTAGGGAAGGAGCACTAATAGAACTTCGGGAGAAACTGGAGGAAGAGAAAGAGAAACTAAAGGATTGCAAGCCATCGGAGAGCAATTAAGGCAAGGATTTATATAACCGTAGAAAAATTTTCCCTAATGAGAGATGAATCCGATATAGCCGATTTCTATATAGATGAATTAACAGATCACGAGATATATAGGGCATTGGCATCAATGGAGAAAAACACGGAGATAAAGTCAACACTTAATGAGATAGCTGAGACGGAGCTACGACACGCGGAGTATTGGAGAAGTAAGGCCAAGGAACTAAACATAGAACTGCATCCCAAGGTATCTCGCTTCAAGGTATTCACGTACAAATTATTGAGAAGATTAATGGGCCTGGGCATAGTGCTTAAGTTAAGGGAGAAAGATGAGGAGAAAGCAGTTAATAAATACATTGAGGCTAGATTGAAGAGCAATGATCCCACCATGGATCCCATATTAATGGATGAAGTTGTACACGAGGATTACTTCATAGAAGCAGCAACCGGCTTCAGTAAAAAACTCAGCAATATAAGGGACCTAATATATGGCATGAGCGATGGGCTTGTTGAGGTTCTCTCGGCAATAGCTGGATTAGTGCCGGTGATATCGAATCCGCTGCTAATAGGCATGGCAGGAGCCATAGTGGGTATAGCAGGCACATTATCCATGTCCATTGGAGCTTACCTAGGCACTAAAGCCGAGGAAGACGCTACTAAACATAGGATAGAGAATGCTAGGCTCGGCTTATCATTATTATCCATAGGCGCCCTCAAGGACAAGGCAGTGGAGATGCTTGTGAAAAGCGGCATTCCAGAGGAGGAAGCGACAACTATAGCAAGTAATTTACCGAATAATAAGGAGGCTATTTATAGTATTCTATCCATGAAGGAAAAGGAAAACATAGATGCATCTAAATCAGCCATCTATACTGGTTTATCATACTTACTTGGCGCATTTATAGTAACGATGCCATTCCCATCAATTGGGCTCGTTGCCGGCCGATACATGGCGCTCATAGCTGCCGTAATCTTAATGATAGCTGCTCAATCAGTGTCAGGCTTAATTACATCACTATCAAGCAATACCGGCATACTTAGCAGCATGTTAAGGAACGCAGGCCTAAGCCTAGCAGCAACCGCGGGAACTTTCCTAATAGGAACGGCTCTACATGTATTAGCGCATATATCAGTAATATAGAACTAGTGCCATATTGCTGCTTATTCCAATATTCCATCATTATCCAGCATGCTTATCACGCGGCTAAGGGGAAGCACAAGCAATCTACCGTCACGACGCGGCTTACCCTTGCTCGTGATGATTATCACGTTACGATAACGGGAATACTGCTTGGCCGGTAATTTAGGTACTCTATCCATTACCTTAACTAGATGCCTATTAAACCCAATTATTTCAAGATCATATAGCTGCATACCTATTCGTGGGCCTGGAACAACGAGGTATTTCCTGCTTCTATAGAATCTCCAAATATTATATAAAACCTCACTCCGTATGTTAAATCTTACTCCACGGATCCTATGACCACCCCGCAGCAAACTAAGGAATTTGGAAGCAAGCAGCATCTCGTAATACGGGGGATCATTAAGGAATTCCACAATGAAATCGGACTCGCTTGGCTTCTTTGGATTAAAATTTAAGTGAATTATACCTGACCACGACTTAATTTCTTCTCCGTAAGTCAATGAAATGGGCACCCAAGTTGTTCCCCAGTGAATTAGAGCATCTATTCTCCTCTTGTTATAAACGCCATCTAATTCCACTTCCAATCCCTGTCTCTCCACTGCCTCCTTGAATAAATACGGTAGAGCCCTTCTTATGCCTGATTTACCTGGCATTGATTTACGTATATTACCGAGTATCGTGCCCATTATTTCCCGGGAATGAAGCATTACCACGCGATCAATTATGTCCTGCGTCACCGGTGCTCCACTTCGCTTTATTTCCTCTATATCACTCAGCAGCTCTTGAAGAACTGCTTGATCAATATCATCCACATAAAAGGCATTCCTTATACGATCCATCAAGTAGCCGGTATCTATCATTTATCAATACGACAGTCTAGACCCAGATATTTGAATCTTACCACTAGATACTTGAAACCTTGCCTTTTAATGTGGAGATACGCAATCTTCGAATACTATCATTCATATATTCATTCCCCCTCAGCCTCTTCAACGCCTCCACATCCCCCACGTAAATATACACATACTCTCCACCCATGATTTGCTTCACTATTATCGTCCCCATCGTCAGCACTGGCAATAGACACCTAACTTAATTTTATATAAATCCAGTCAAGAGAAGGAGTTATTAACTCAAAAGGATTAGACATATTATGACCACCGACGGTGAGGGGTCACTAACCCTAACCGCCTCGTGAAGGGTTAGCCCTGAGCCAGCGGTCATAGACCTCATGAGGAGGTACAGAACAGCCCTAAACACAAGCATACAATAGTGACTAATAAAACAATAAGCATAAGCAGGGCTCATGCCCTCTTATACGATTGGTTGAAGAATACGTTTAACCTACCGTCTAGAGTAGCAATGGATTGTTATAGGGAGGCGTTGAGTATTGTTAGGTCTTGAATGAAGAACCCAAATAAAGGCAAGAAACCTAGAGTCAAGACGCTCAGAATGTGGCTAACCCCCAACATGGTTTATAGGGTAAGAGGTGCTGACCTCCTCCCCGCCATAAATGGCGAGGGTTCCCCGAGGTCTAGAGGGTTACACCCCATTCACGGGCGCTACTCC
>JBMFVP010000006.1:0-50524 GCA_049965935.1 Thermocladium sp. | reverse complement strand
CTACTTGAGAACTTAACTTCGTAGACACCCTCCCCCGGCATTGCGGGAGAGATCGGCTCCCGCTCCTCATTCTCTGGAAATTGACCAGGGGAGGGTGTCATAGAAGATCTTCTGTAGGTGAAAGTTAAAAACTTTTTTACCCCGCCTTAAAAGGCGAGGTTTGTCGTTCCTTTTTTATCACAAGACGTCTACTTTGGGGAGAAGAGGTCGGCGGAGCTAGGTTCCCACCCCTCCCGAGATCATAATAAAATCATAGGATTCACGAAAAATGCGAAGGGTATGTAACGCTTCATAAATCATCCACATCTGGTTCCTGCCTAATGAATGTGCCGTTACTTAGTTCACTAAATGCCTTCTCGAGCTCCTCCTCCGTATTCATAACTATTGGACCATACCAAGCCACTGGCTCCCCAATTGGTCTACCGGCCAGTAAGAGGAACCTGGCGGATTCACTGCCTGTGATTACCTTTATGCGGCTGCCCTCGCGCGAATACACAGCTAACTGACCTGATGCTGCACGTCCTTCACCCAGCAATACGGAACCCCCCATTACATAGAGCAGAGTCGTATAGCCATCGCTTACCTCATAGTTAAATTCGGACTCGCTTGGCATTGATACATCCATATAGTGAATCGGCGTTGCTAGACCGCTTACCGGTCCATCAACTACTCCATAGCCTGGGGCCCTAATGCTGCCCGCGACTAGAATGACTTCTCCCCCATCATTGAGCCTTACCCTAGGAACACTGAGCCTAGTTATGTTTCTATACTTTGGTTTGCTCATCTTGCTTGACCTAGGAAGATTAATCCATAACTGGAAACCCTTAACCTCAGTATCATTAGCTCCATTCCCTCTTTTCCCTGGTTTAGGCATCTCCTCATGAAAAATACCGCTTCCAGCCGTCATCCATTGAATATCTCCCTCGCTCAGCACTCCATTGACTCCAGTGCTGTCTCTGTGGTGAACCTCCCCCTTAAGCAAGTATGTAACTGTCTCTATACCTCTATGTGGATGCCATGGAAACCCCATTAAGTACTCGCTTGGGTCTCGTGAACCAAAGCTATCGAGGAGCAGGAAGGGATCCATTACATCGACTAGGCTAGGACTGCCAAATACCCTATATAATTTAACTCCAGCCCCATCCCGGGTCCAATTGCCCCTCAATATTGATTTAATGCTTTTTCGGGCCATTAATGAATATTTAATTAATTATTTAAAAATCGATTGGCGGTAGGCAAGACCCAGCGAACTAGTGACGCTCTGCATCCCCTTCTCACTATGCTGACATCTTTAAAATTGAATAATTGCGAAAGCCTTTTATTTAATTAATAATACCTGGGATTATGGATGATGAGTTACGATTACTTAAATTAAAGAAGATGATGGAACTCATAAAGGCCAATCAATCCGTGGGTCAATCACAAAAGAAGAACTTAAGCGATGAGGAGGTAATAGCCACGGTGAGAGGAATGGTTATTGGGGAAAGAGGAGGAGAGATAATTGATAAGACGATTAACCTATATGGGAATGCGGCCATGCAATTATTTAGGTACTTGGTGGAGAAGAAGGTTGAGGGCCAGATTCAATCAATTAGGGATGATGAGCTCTATGCATTGCTTGAGGATGCTGGGCTCCATATACCGCTCGATACCAGGATAAGAATAGTGAGGCACGGGAGGGAAGAGAAAATCGGCGATTAAATAGGCAATAATCGCCTTTTAATGGGGGCCAAGCTTTTACTGCTTATGTATGTATTTTTGCTCTGCTTGTTAATTTCTTGCTTCCATTGCCTCGCTTTGATTTGGGGACTCTATTGGGAAGCCATGAGGACACTTACTTGGTTTACCTAAGTTCTCAAATAATTTCTCTATGACTTGTATTGGCACGTACTCATCGAATTGTGATGCTAAGTTACATGCTTCCTCTTCGGTGAACCCGAGATTCTTTAGCCATGTTTCTATTATCCTGTGAGAGCTTAGTAGAAGCGAAACTGCTCTTCGCCCCTTCTCGGTTACCTTAATATCATCTATGTCCTTCTCCACTAGGCTCTTTTTCTCTAGGTGATTTATCTCCTCATAGGCGCTTGGGGGCGATACGCCCATGTTCTTAGCTACCTTGCTTATGGTGACCTTATCCCCATTATTATTGAGATTAATTATCACGAGCAGATATGATAATTCGCGTCGGCTTATAGATGGTAACATGATTAGCTCATTAACTACAATTATAAAAACCTAACTAAGCCACACAAGGACCCAAATATCTATAAATTCTCGTGTATTGGTAATTACTATGAGCCACTTCACGCTGCTGGCGGCTGCACTATTGATGATAGGAATTCTCTTAGTGGTGGTGTCGGTAGTGGCTATGATAGGCTTCATATATATGATTAATTACATGAATGGATATATGGGCATGATGCATGGGGTTCCCACCTCCTACGGCTTAGTGATACCAATCATTTTCTTAATAGTAGGCATAGCAATAATTATTTCAGTTCTCCTAGCCGCTAGACAACCAGCCCCTAATCAACCTCAACGCGAGACAATCAATGATTCAATATTGAGGCTTCTCCCAGAACAGGAAAGAAGGGTCATGGAGTATCTAGAGAAGTCCGGCGGGGAGGCCTTTCAATACCAAGTTGCGCGGGATCTGGCTATGAGTAAGGTTAAGTCATGGAGGATAATCAAGAGACTCGAGGAAAAAGGATTAGTGGAGATAGTTAAGGTCCGGGGAAGAAACGTCGTGAAAATACGTGGCAGCAATGAGAAAGAAGGCGCTAGTTCTTGATTATGGAAGAAACTACCTGGTCCTTTAATGATGAGTTTCAGTTCCTTGCAAGGTTATTATTTATCACTTAAGTATACCCATGCGCTTAAGCGCCCAAGCTATGAATATTATTATTAGCGCTACTATGAGAAGAGAGAAGATCAGCCATAATGCCCCAAAAACGAACATCGGTCCCGGCCCCCAGTACCCCCAGGGCCCCCATCCCCACCACATCATGCCCATCCATGAGATCATAGACAATAATATGAGCATGAAACTAATGAACATGTTTTTCCTCACCTTGAACCTCAATTAATCGCTTAAGTAAATTAATCTCAGACTCTAGCTTCTCCACCCGTAACTTAAGTAGCTCCACTTCATGCTTTAAATCGTCGTGTTCATGATCGTCGTGTTCATGGTTCATTCCATGCATCATACACATTTCCCTCACCTCCCACCAACCGCATTAACCACTATTTCCCCATACATGCCTTTCTCCGCGTGTCCTGGATATGTGCAAATATACCAATAAACCCCGGGATACGTTAGTACGACATTATATGTATACCCATAGGCGTATCCCTGGCCATAATTTGCCGGCGGCAACCACGATGCTGCTGCCATCATGGCTGGCCCCATCTCCATTCCCCTCATTGCATATGGCATTACGTTGAATGGGTATGGAGGCGGCGCTACGGTAATTATGAAGTTATGGTACATATCATCATCTAGGTTGATGAATACTACATGCAGAACAGCATCGGCGGGAACTATTATGGTTGGATTAATTAAGCCATATATTACGAATACATCGCCATGAGAGTAAGCGGGAGCCATGGTCCCAGTCATTTTCTCAGCATCGTTGCCCATCATCGCTACCACTATTAGGGTTACATTGCTTGAATAGAATACTATGGTATCATTGCCCCTAAATATCTTGGCATTGCTTGGCCCTAACCTCATTAACTGCATTGATTCATTAACTGTATACTCCCTCAACGAGTAAGCACTTGGATACCCATATCCTGCTGCGCCACTTATCGGGTATCCATACGTTCCCCACCCCATCATGCCGTACGGTGCATTGCCAGCGCCATATGGCATCCCCATGTATGGTGGGTGAGTCGGAGCTCCAAAGTATCCCCACCCCATCATCGGCCCATAACCCCACCAGCCCCACCAATTATTTATGGCTAGATATACCGCGGCCACTACTAGTGCCGCGGCGATTCCCGTTATTATTATAGATTTTCTCATTTTTCCTCGGCATAGGTATGCGGTTTCAAGCATAAAAGACGTATGTGAAACCCGCTTCGCACCTAGGTTTCTTGGTGGTCTAAACTATAATGAGTTCTCTCCATTTCCTGCCTGCTTCTCCATTTTTAGGCCTGGTTTCAAATGGTTACAGCGCAGTTACATGATGCGGAAAAACCCTACTTGGTTGGGTCTCTAATGAATAAAGATGATTCCTTCAAGGTTGGTATTGAATCTATCTAGGGAAGAATAGGAAAGGAGCAGTTTTTGGTTAGTCACCTCATTGGAAGGCCTCGTAAGGATTGGAGCAGTTTATATTAGGGTTTGGCTTGTGAAAAATAATTTATAAATTGCCCTTGATGTCCCTCTTCATGGCTTTGGATCTATATGCCTATAATAACTCCAAGTTATTTAATGGCGGCTGTGGTCCTGCTTCCCTTCATGTGCTTGGCGCGCCAATGGAGGATACCTTATCCTATAGGCCAGGCACGCGGTTTGCCCCGGATGAGTTGAGGCGAGTCAGTAAGTACATAGAGGCAACGCCTACGCAGTACCTTGGGGTGCAAGTGCCAAGGTATGTCTGCGATGTGGGTGACTTGTCTTTATCTCAAGGCGCTCCTGAGTTTAATTTATCCATAATTGAGAAGGCGGCTGAGGATGCATTGCATCGCTGGGGATTCATAGCCACCATAGGCGGTGAACACACGGTCTCGCTTGGCGTGGCAAGGGCCATAGGTAAGACTTATGGTAGGCTTGGAGCATTCGTCCAGATAGATGCTCACCTAGATCTACGAAGGGAGTGGGCTGGACAGGCCCTGTCTCACGCTACTTTTGCAAGAATAATAAATGAAGAGCTACGGCCAAGCTACATAAATGTGGGCTTCAGGGGTTTTGATGATGATGAGTTAAGGTTCCTAAGCGATATAAAGGGGCTTGGATTCACGTCGTTTGAGGTAGCTAAGTTGCCTCGTGCAATGCTAGTTAATGCAGTTGAGGAGAGACTGAGGGGAACCACTGGACCAATTCACTTGTCAATAGACGTGGATGCCTTTGATCCATCCATTGCTCCAGGAGTAGGTAACCCTGAGTCCGGCGGCTTGACTTATCCGGATGTTTACTCAGTGATTAGGTCTGTCATAGATGCGGCTGGGGATAGATTAGTCGCCGTCGACATAATGGAGTATTCCCCGCCCAATGATGTAAGCAATATGACTGCAGTCCTCGTTCTTAAACTGATGCTGGATATTTTTAACTTGATTATTTGGCGGCGATCCTGCGCCGGCAAATGAATTGGGAAAAGAATCGAAAAATAAAGTCAGCATTCCATGCCTGGATATTCAACGCCTCGATCTCTAGAAATTCTCTATTAATTCTTTAATTAGGTTCAGACATAATAAAATGAACCTCGCTATCTATTGGGTAAAGTTTTCGATGGGTTTTTAAGCCCTGGGTTGGGCGATCCACAAAGGTAATCCAAGGTCTCGGCAACCCCTTGTTCCCTCAGGATGGGGAAGGAGGTCAGTTAGGAAGGTGGGCCTCATCATTTACTGTGGGAACCTATGGTTCACCCCATAGTTCTACCTCATTTGGGCTTGCGATTGCTATATTAATGGGGACCTCGATAGCTTCTTCGAGCATCGTATGAGGATTGAGTACGGTAAGGATTATGTGGATTTAACCCCGGAGCATGATGAGGATCTATTCATATTATATCTAGTCATTAATAGGGATGATGTGATTTATTCATGGACGGCGAGAGAGGTTCGAGGCAAAGAGGGCGAGAGAGGCGAGAGGGAGAAGGTGTACTTGGGAGTGAGGGTGATTGATGTAGAGTACCATGAGTTCAGGGAAGGATTGAGAATACGTGGAATAATAGTTGATTACCCTGAGTGGCTAGAGGGGGCTGGTGGCAGTCATCATAGCATTGATGTGTTAAAGGGCCAAACAATTAGATTCACGAAGAGGATAGATAAGGAGTTCCTGGATGCATTGATTAAGGCGTTCAGCGGAAACATTAGGGTACTAATAGCGTCAATATCTATTGAGGAGACCGCGTTCGCCGTTGCATCTAGGGTAGGCATAAGGGTGCTGGGCACCATGAGTAATAAGTCTCCCCCCTCAAAGAGGACGGGCTCTTATGAATTATCAGCTTACTTTCGTGAAGTAACGAATAATTTGGGTAGGTATATAGGCCAAGTTAAGCCGACTCTAGTGGTATTGGCCGCTCCATCAATGTTGCTTGACGATGTTAAGAAGACCGTGAATCTAGGTTCAGTGCCGGTTAGATATATTGCGGTGAATGAGGGTGGCTCGATCGGGATATACGAGGTTCAGAGGCTTGACATATTGAGCGACCTAGGCATAGAATTGGGTAGTCGATGGTTAGATGAAGTGATGAGACGATTATCCCGAGGTTCAGGTGATGTAGCGATAGGGCTAGAGGAAGTTAGGGAGGCTGCCGAGCAAGGCGCAGTTGATAGACTGCTCATGGATGAGATATTCTTTAAGGAAAATGCAAGTGATCTTCAAGGAGTAGTGCTTTCATGCATTAGATCCGGGGGAACCGTAACCATAATTCCAAGCGGTTCAGAGGCAAGCAAGCGATTAATGGGGCTCGGCGGCATTGCTGCATTGCTGCGTTTCAACTATTTCAATAGGGATTTCTAGCTTTATATAAGTAAGGAAAACCCTCAATCATTTCACCTGGTGTTTCCAGTGGGAATTTCCCTCAGCAAGCATTGCTGCGATGAGTTGCTGCGTTATTAATAGTAACTGTTAATAATTGTATAATAAATTATTGTAATCGATAAGGATAGATTGTAAATATTTATTAGTGTCGTTTACTATATTTATTATCGATATTTCCAATGTAGAGCATCCATGTTTCTCAATATTTCCTGTATGAGCTTAGGGTTAGATTTATAAACCAATTTGGGAACCGTTTAACGGGCATAAGCAGAGATGTCCCAACAAGAAACGTACATGGAATCGAAAAACACAATCAATGAGGGCGTAATAGGGTGGCATGTGTTCGGCGAGATTTGGGGAGTAGATCCTAATGCATTGCAAGATGAAAAATACTTGCGATCCCTAGTCATAGAGGCGGCAAATGTTGCGAATATGCATCTCGCCGAGGTAAGGTCATGGCGATTCGGGGGCGGGGATAAAGGTGGAGTTTCAGTTATTGCTTTGGTTCTGGAGAGCCACATAGCCATCCACACGTGGCCTGATCACTCCTATGCAACCATTGATGTATATACTTGCGGCGGCCACTCCTTGCCATGGAAGGCATTTGATTACTTAATAGGTAGATTAAGGCCAGAGAGGTTCACGAAGACCATCATAAATAGATCCAGCGAATAAATGGGACATTAATCCTCACAAAATTAATTTAAATTTTAACATTCCCTTCAACAAAATTGATTATCTGGTTCCGGTGAGGGTAGCGGTTACTGAGCTTGATTGAAGCGCAAAGGGAATAGTTGAGCCTTGGGGATATAGCGCCTCAGTTAGGTTGAACGATGCATAGGCGGGCACGCCGCTTGGGTATAGGCAGTTCAAATCGCTTGCAACTATTGCCTCTAATCCATATACGCTCGGCGCAGTTGTGTTAAGTGAGTTAGAGTAACAGTAAGCATTGTTGCCTAGCACGGTTATAGACCTTGTATAGTTGTATTGAGTTACGTTGAGCACTGCGAGGACTCCATATATTGGCGAGGATATGCTGGCGCTGGGTTCAGTGTTGCAGGTGCTAGTTCCATTGCTGTATGTAACGCATACCTTATAGTAACTCGCATTTATTTGAGTTGCGGTTTCCCTAGTCGTGTTGCCGTTTTGGGTTATGGATATGGTGAATGAGGAATGCCCTACTTGACTATATGCTACATTCATTACTGTGGATTGATTAGCCACAACAGTGTTATTCTCGATCAGCATGGTCTTCACGTGGAAGAGATACGTTGCGTTGAATGATGATGAGTTAAATTTGCCCAGTAAATCCGAGTACCTTGGCGCGGCTGCATTAATTGCCGCCTTGTTTGTATGGATCATATAGTATATGATGCCCAACAGGGCTATGGCCACCACAACCACGGCAGCCACGCCTATAGTTATATTCTTGTTCACACTTATCGTAAATCTTCATGAGGGGTCTCTTAATAAACTTATGTTGATGCAATGCTAAGGCTTGGGCCGCTCCATGGTTTATGTCTCCATGGGCTGCAAATCATTGAATACCCGGATAAAGTATAAAAAAGGTGAAGCCTTTATGCGATCCATGGCGAAGGTATTGTTCTTGATAATCAGTGGAGACGAGAAAATGGATTTGGCGTTAACCATGGCTGTCAACGCCATCTCCAAGAAATTCTATGATGACTTGAAGATAGTGTTTTTTGGGCCTAGCGAGGAGCGATTGCTGAGGCTCCAGGGTGCTTCAAAGGATAATTTCGAGAAGCTCCTAAGCAGCGGGGCAATAGACTCAAGCTGCGTTAATTACGCAAATAATAAGAATATTAAGGAGGAATTAGGCAAACTAAACATTAAGCTGCTTCCGGCCGGCGAAAGGGTTTCCCAATATATAAATAATGGGTATGAGGTAGTGACGTTCTGATTCGCTAAATATTTTTGAAAAACATATAACGTTATTTATTTTTACAAAAGTGCCAGTATTAGTTTAGCTATTATAGTGAGCATCACGTAACTGAAGAGCCCCATCTTTATGCCTAACGCTGCGTTAGTACTCACCACAGCCGCGGCGAAAACGACCGACACAGTGTTAACTACCTTAATGAGCGGATTGAGGGATGGTCCCGTGGTGTCCTTGAATGGATCGCCCACTACATCCCCTATAACCGCATTCTTGTGGGCTGGCCCACCTTTTCCGCCTAGGGATGGATCCATTTTAGCCTCTATATACTTCTTAGCATTATCCCACGCGCCACCTGCATTAGCCATTAGGAGCGCTCTTGGGAATCCTAGCATTATTGTCCCAAGTATTAAACCAACCAATGCGACCCAACCCAGTAATAGGCCCACAAGTATTGGAACTATCACGGCCATTAGGCCTGGTACCATGAATTCCTTCAATGCGTGGCTAGTAACTATATCGACGGCCCTCGCATAGTTGGGCTTATTCTTTCCCTCAAGGATGCCGGGTATCTCCCTGAATTGTCGCCTTATCTCCTCCACCAACTCCATTGCTGTCCTGCTAACAGACATTAGGGTTCTGCTTGAGAATGTGTAAACCAATGCAGCCCCTATGAATGCGCCCACTAATAGATCAGGCCTAAGAACCGACGTGTTAAGCAGTATCGTGTGTAGGACGTCTGGAGATGCCACGGGATAGCCCGGCATTATTCTCTCTATTATCTCGTAAACAAAGCCTATGAATAGGACCAGTGCAGCGAGTCCAGCCGATGCTATTGCGTAGCCCTTGGTTGTTGCCTTAGTGGTGTTGCCTATGGCGTCAAGGGCATCGGTTGCTTCTCTAACCTCCTCTGGTAATCCGCTCATCTCGGCGAGGCCGGAAGCATTGTCGGAAACTGGACCGAAGGAATCTATAGTGATGACTATGCCGGCTATGGAAAGGAGTCCCGTGGATGCCATTGCGGTGCCGTATATGCCGGCCATGAATGGGTTAGGCACTCCTATCAAGTAATAGCCCAGCGCGAAGCTTGCCCCAAGAACTAGCGCAACCACGAGTAGCACGGGTACTGCGCTCATGAGTCCATATGAATACCCCGTCACTATTACATTGGATGCACTTATCGTGGCTTGTTTTGCAATGTTCTTCACCGGCTCATGAGTGTAGTGTGTGTAGTTCTCGGTTATATGGAGGACAGCTATGGCAGTCAACATGCCAAGTATGTCGCTGATGACCACTGCAGCCATCACTGTGGCGCTATGGAATATCAGCGCTCCACCAATGATGACCAGCACCGCCGTCACCGTGACCGTAGTGTATAGCGATGTGTTGAGCTTCCTCATTGCGCCGGCGGCGCCCTCTACCTTCCCCCTAACTACCTGCATGCCTATTAATGTGCTTATCAGGGCGGCCGTCGTTACTAGTAATGGGAATATCGTGAACCTCAGCGGCATGTGGAACACCGCTGTGAGGAGCAGTGTGCCAGTTAATACAACCACTAGGCTCTCATAGACGTCGCTTGACATTCCAGCCACATCCCCCACATTGTCTCCCACATTATCGGCGATCGTTGCTGGGTTTCTTGGGTCATCCTCCGGTATGCCGGCCTCCACCTTGCCCACTATGTCTGCTCCCCAATCCGCTGCCTTAGTGTATATTCCTCCGGCCACCCTTATGAAGAGGCTCATTAGGCTTGCGCCGAATGCGGTGGCGATGAGGGCTTCTCCCCAGAGGGATGTGACTGACCTGTATATAATGAATAGTATAGATACTATTAGAAGGGCTATGCTGGCCAGCATGGTTCCCATGACGCTGCCGGCCCTATATGATACGGCCAATGCCCCGCTTAGTCCAGCCTTGCTTGCTGCTTGAGCGGTTCTGGAGGCGCTTCTCGTGGTAACGTACATGCCTATATATCCGGCCATGCCGCTCCCCAGCGCCCCCAATGCGAAGGATACCATTGCTAGAACCGCCACGAGGGCGTTGCCGCTGAAGCCTAGGTAGTATGCCCCTAATATTAGGATGGCCAGCACGACCCCAATCGGTAATATGGTTTTGTACTCCCTCAGTAGGAAGGTCTTGGCCCCCTCGGCTATTAAGTTGCTTATTTCCCTCATTTTATCTGTTCCCGCATCTTGCTTGAGTACCCATGATGCTGCCCATGCTCCGTATATTATGCCGAGTATGGAGATTATAACTGGAAGTATCTCCGCTACTAGGGTTAGACTGGTCATACTTAAAACACCTCGTTGGAGGCATTTACTAGAATATTAAAGCTTTGCCCTAGAACCTTGGCTCTAAGTAAGCACGGAAATTATACTTATAGCAACCCAGTTCAGAGTGTTACTTTTTGCCTTGATCCAAAACGTCAAACCTCGCCCCTTTAGGACGGGGAGGAGGTCAGTCTTTATTATTTACTATGGAAGAATCAAGCGGCTCAGCGGATCCATTTCTTTAATTAATATTTTCAATCATAAATTTCAGCTCCATCTTGTGGCAATCATTAATGGCACGCAATCCTTAAAAAATATGTATGTAAATGGGCTACTCATGTGTAAAATAATAGGCCTACTCCTAAGAGGTGATTCCGCGTGCTCCTGACCACGTTTTCCCTAATAGTGATAGAGGTCTTAGTGGTGCTTTCATCAATTGGCGTGCTCCTCTCAAGGGATAACTTCTATGCAGCATTGTTCCTAGCAATTGCATCATCGTTATCGGCCACGGCGTTCGCGGTGGTGTATGGCATACTATCATTTACGCTAATAGTGCTGATATACGTCGGCGCGACGATAACGATAACCGTGGTATTGGCCGCCACGTATAGGAGACCCATTCAACATAGGGTTGATGGTTCATGGTTTGGCATCGTTATTCTACTCTTAATAGCTTCCCTCGTAGTGTTCAGCAAGTACTCCATGGTCCCCACCGCCTATGCCAGTGTTTCGCCGACTCAATTAGTGTCCACCATATTAAGCAATAGCTATCTTGATTTCTTGTTGGTGACCCTAATCGTCTTATTCTCGTTCATAATGATAATAGCCGCCCGTTACTTGAGGGTGACCCAATCATGATAGACGCAGTGTCGCTCTTCGTTTCATCCATAACAGTGCTCGGCGTGGGTTACGTTGTTGTAGCTAATTCGCATGACTTGGTTCGCCTATTAATTGGGCTTGAATTAATGTTTAACTCGATCTTCCTCGCTTTGGTTGCCCTCTACATGGTTGATCCACTGGTGGCGTTCGGCGTAACCATAATATCGGTGCTCACCTCGGCCACTGAATTCATTGCTCTAATAGTTGCCATATTATCCATTGATAAGATAACCAGGAATATAGGCGTAGATGTTCTACGAGCAGGGGGTGAATCGTCATGATGTTTCAATTCGACCCCATTCTAATATTCTCGTTGGTGCTTCCAATAGCCGCGGCCGGATTAACTGCAGTGCTCGGTAAGAGGGCGTCTCTCTACACGGCCGTCATATCGTTCCTGCCCTTGATTGGTTACTCTCTTTACGGTATTTTCGCTAACTTTGATTACTTGGTTCCCCTCGGTAGGTTGCCGAGCCCCATCGGCTCCATGCTTCTCATCAATGATGGGTTAAGCAACTCATTCGGGTTCACAATAGCGTTGGTTACGGCCATGATTGCCATAGTGTCGGAGCCATATATGGAGCATAGGTTCAAGGCCCTCGGCATACCGGAGGAATTCAATATTTATTATCCATTATTTATCCTATGTGGCATATCCATGGAATGGATAGTATATGCGTATAATCTCTTATTGATGTATATAGGTCTAGAGGTGTCGCTCATATCGTCCTTCCTATTGATATACTTCTATGGATATGATGGTTACGGCAAGACAAGGCAATGGATAGGCACGCTTTACTTTATTTATACCCATGTGGCGAGCGTTTTGTTCCTGGTCGGCGCAGTGATAGTGGCGTTGGCCACGGGTACAATGAATCTAGCCACGATAAGGTACATACCTCCCATTGCTTGGATATTGATATTGATAGGCATGCTCATAAAGCTGCCCAGCTTTGGCCCACATGTCTGGTTGCCTTGGGCTCACGGCATGCACCCAACACCGGTCGCGGCCCTCATAATATCGGTGGTCGGCTTAGCATCATATATATTGGCCAGGCTTTACTTGATATCGCCATACTTCATAATATCAATACGGACGCCCCTCCTTGCCTATGCGATAATAGGCGGAATACTGGTCAGCTTTGCAGTGTTTAGGCAAAGGCATAGCTACAAGTGGTTATTGGCTTACTCCACGGTAGCTAACATGGCTTACCTATTGGCCGGCCTCACTCTAGGCACATATGGAATAGTTGGCTTAACTCTGCACTTCATTGCCCATCAATTAGGCAAGGCAGTGCTCTTCATGACTGCGGGAGCTATAATAGTTCAATATGATATGTTGGATATGTCTAAAATGGGCGGCCTCCAGAGGTATATACCATCAATAGGCGGCGCGGCGCTCCTTGGCTGGATGAGTCTGGCAGGCATATTCACCGTCGGCTTACTTGGGGAATTCTTCCTCTTCCTGGGATTGCTGACGACGCTTGGACTCAGCCTCAACACGCTGTGGGCGTTCGTGGGCTTAGCATTCCTATTCCTTCTTACTGGAACCTACGGCTTCTGGGCATTAAAGGAAGTATTCTACGGCCAACCCAAATGGCCTTACACAAAGACTACGCCAAGCAATAAGCTAGTGGTGCCGCTCTACGTGCTTGGATTAACGAGCGTCATATTATTGTTCCCGCCCATATCAACCACATTAATACACTCAATACTAAGCGCGATTGGGGTGATCATGCATGTATGAGTCCCTAATCCCAGTGCTTGTAGCGTTAATGACGGTTGCTCCAACGCTGTTAGCAGCCCCCATATCCATATACTGGGCAATGGAGCAGGATAATCACAAGGCACGACCATTGGAGTATCTTGCAGTGATCGGGCTAGGCATAGCGGCCCTGACGTCGACTTACATAGCGCTGGCCTACCCCATGAGGACAATCATATACTCGTACCCCTGGATCTCGGTGCCCAACATATTCACGGCGTACGTATCATTCGTGGTGGACTTCTTGAGCAGATACATGGGTTTATTGACGGCATGGCTGGCATTCGCGATCGGGGTTTATAGCCTCGAGTATATGGCTGATGATTATAGATTAGGCTGGTTCTGGTTCTTCTACAATACATTCGCGGCATCCATGCTTCTCCTCGTCTACTCCAATAACCTCCTCCTAATGTTTATAGGGTGGGAAGGCCTAGGGCTTAGCTCCTGGGCATTAATAGGCAATTGGTTCAGGGATGATGATGAGACCTCATTCGTTGGGAAAGTGGGCGACACGGTGCTAGGTAAGCCAGCTTGGACGACTCCATCCTATGCAGCATATAGGGCAATAGTCACGATAAGGTTCGGCGATATGCCGATGCTTGGCGCCTTGGCAGCTATAGGAATATTCGGCGGCAGTCTTGACTTCAACACGATTAATTGGGCCCACTTAACTAGTGTTCTTGGGGTGGCTGGGACAGTAATTGTTTTGCTTGCGTTCCTGCTTGGTCCCTTCACGAAGTCAGCTCAATTCCCGTTCAATGACTGGCTGTTGACTGCTATGACGGGTCCCACATCAGTATCAGCCCTGCTTCACTCGGCCACGATGGTTGCTGCCGGCGTCTACATATTCATGAGATTAACGATTTACTTGGTCGGCGTCAATTACATTGGGATAAACCTAGTGTACCTATTCGTGTTGTATCTCGGCCTAGTAACCGCCATACTTGGCGCGATGTTTGCCACATCGGTTAATGAGAGGAAGGTTATACTGGCCGGATCCACAATGAGTAGCCTTGGCCTCATGATGGCGTTAACCGCCGCGTCTAAATTTATTCCATACAGCGTTGATGCGCTCGGCTACATGTTGCCGGTCGGGGTGTTAGTGGGCTTCTCCTACTTGATAATTCATGCCTTATCCAAGGCAACGCTCTTCTTGGTCAGTGGGCACTTGATTCATGAGACTCACACTCGGTTTAACCTAGGTAATTGGAGGCTTGCTGAGAAGCTGCCGGCCGGCTTCTACTCAACCCTGGCCGCGGCTTTAGCCCTCGGCGGCATACCGCCGTTCGCTGCTTATTGGGTTCACTCGGCCATGGATGAATTAATGACTGATGTCGGTAATGTGGTTGGCTGGGGAGCATATGCCCTGCTGCTGTTGACTAGCTTCATTTATGTGGTCTTCCTGGCCAGATTCATGTCGCTTAACTTCATTAAGGGAGATGATCCCGGCGAGGTTGAGGGCCACGGTGGATCAATTATGGCTGGCACATACACTGCGATAGCCACCGCGGCGCTACTGGTTGCGGTGCCGATACTCATGATGGCGGTGCCCAATGTTATATTGGACGCAGGATTTGATCCAGTGGTGTTCCTAATATCGCTTGCCATAACGGTCACATTCATAGTTGTTACTTATAAGCCGCGCTCAGCGTCCTTTGCGCTAGTGTCACCAGTGTTTGAGAGACGATACTACATACAGGCATTTATGGATGTAGTGCTGGCGGGCTTTGGGAATGCATTGACGGCGTTCGCCATGTTGTTCAGCAGGGGCTTTGATTGGTTGTTCAATAATGCAATACCGCGCCTATTCAAGGCAACCTCCGCCGCCATTCGTGGAATGCAGGATGGATTGATCAGGAACTATGTTAAGGCAATTCTGGTGGTGATGACCATTATACTCCTCATAATAATGATGGTGATAATGTATGTATGAGTACACCACAATAATCGAGTTCTCATCAATCGCATTGCTGCTCTTCACCGCCGCCCTAGTGGCTGCTCGTAGGGAGGAGTATGCATGGATCCCAGCCCTCCTCTTCCTATTGCCTGATCTATACGTCTCGGGCAACTACATCATGTATCCCGCCCTCATAGATAGCGTGGCTGCAATCAACATAATAACCCTCATGCTAGTGAAGGGGTCACAGTATAGGGGAATGGATTATGCATTGGTATCGTTCATGGGATTGATCACGTCGTATGCCCTCTATGTCCCGTTAAGCATGTATGATACCTACTTCATTTTGCTGCTTGGCCTATTCATGCTGGTCAGCGTTCCCGTCTACTTCATAATACAATTGGGCGGCACCAAGGAGAACCTATCAGCGGCTGTGAAGGCAATAACCGCGTTAGTCATAGCGACGGTTCTATACTTTACTGGAGCCACCATATTATTCTTCGCATTGATTAACCAATTAGGTGGATTAGCGTTACTGGGCTATACTCTGCTCATAATGGGCATGATGCTTGAGGTTGGCGCTGCTCCCTTACATCTATGGGTTCCCGATGCATTCACGGCCGGTAACCCATACGCGGTCTCCGTAATAGCCTCCATAGCTAAATTCGTTCCATTCATTGTGACGCTTAAGATAGTTTATCCGTTGTTAACAGTCATGGGTCCCACGGAGACGTATATAGTGGTGTGGGAGACTGCTTTATTGGCGGCATTCAGTATGCTTCTGGGGAATATAGGTGCAATAACCGCAAAGGAGCCGGCGAGGGTGCTTGCTTACTCCACTATAGCTAATATGGGCTACATAATGTCTGCATTAACTATATTCTTCGTGGAGGGAGTTAGCGAGTTGGCGTTGGCATATGCATTAATTGGGTTACTAACTCAATTATTGGTCAATGGAGCGGGAAAAATAGGCTTATTCTCAATAATAGGGAACGAGAAGGGATCACGCTGGAGCTACATATTAGCATACTCCTTCATAGGGGTTCCACCACTGCTTGGCTTCTGGTCAAAGTTATTCATAGTGCTTGGGCTAATATATGCAGGTCCACTGCTTTGGTGGCTAGCTGTCTTGCTTGTAATTAATTCCGTCATTTCTGTTCCCTACTACGTTAGGTTAAGCAAGTCGCTGAGCGGCACTGGATCCAGCGGTGTTGGATTGCTTGTTGTTGTGTTGGCCTCGATAGTGATGCTGGTGGGCCTGGCGATACCCATACCATTAGCGATGATTAATTCCGTTCATGCATTATTGGCGTATATAGTGCCAACCCCATAAGCAAATAATAAAGTTTTTATCTATCCCTATTTTTCCTCATTAAGTGATACTAGTCCTTAGAGGGAAGGGGAATTACTCTGTGGATCACTTGGGGGATGAAGTGATTACGGTGCCGATACTAAGGCCGGTCGTGGATGAGGAAGCCATTAATAAATTAATCGATGCGTGCCATGTATCCAGGAGGATAGGCGTGGTAATGAGCGCGGAGGTAATTGATGCGATAAGGGGAAAGCTTGACTTAGCCAAGTGCCTCGCCGTCGTAATAGGGGTGGGGCCATCCACATGTGAAGCCGTGGCTTCCCTTTTTCCCACCATTAAGTGCATACTTCCCCCCCAATTCTTCAGCGGGGGAGTATCGGCGCTGCTTAAGCAGGAGTGCGCGGCGGGGGAGGAGGTTATTGTCATTAGGTCGAAGGACTATGCCGAGGAAGCATCCATAACTGCGCCTAATTGCAGAATAATTGAGTTTGGATTATATGAATTAATGGTGGATGATGAGGCAATCAAGAAGGCTGCTTCCCTCCTTAATGATGCAAGCGCCGTGGTGTTCACCAGCCCTAAAGTATTCACGGTATTCCTAAGCGTAGTTGGGCGGGATCCATTGGCGTCAAAGAAATTGGTGGCCATTGGCCCAACCACCGGCGCGGCCATGATTAGGAATGGCCTTACTCCATTAATGCCCACTCGATACACGATAAGGGACGCCGTGGAGACGGCGCTCGCGCAATAGGTATTCACGATCGTTGCGCATCATTCGCTGGTTCTCGCCTTGAGGACTGCATACACCACTGCAACTACTGCTACTCCCAGTATTATCACTACCTCCTTCCATATATCCATGGGGGTCGGCGTCGTCATCATGGTGAATTGAGTGGTGGATATCAGCATCTCCCTTGATAAGGCAGTTAACACTATTTGAAGCACCTTATTCACCGCTATTACCTCCTTCTCCACGTAATCCATGAACATCTCTATTATCTCGATGGATATGAGCACTATGAATATGCTGGAGAGCGCCTCTATAATAGAGCTCTCGGTTATGTTGGATACGCTCTCATATAGTGTTATGAATGCGCTCCATATCGAGAATGCCGCGACCACTATTATCATTATCATGGCGACCACGTATAGCACTAGGTTAATGGTTCTGAATGTGCCCATTATCTTGTTCTTAGGCATTAGGGTTACCCAAAGATCGCCTAAATATAACTGTGACGCACAGGCTACTCCTAGCGGTTAAAAGCCGAGGATCTTGGGTAATGATTCCACGTTAATTATGGGTATTACGAAACCGGTCCCACTCAAAGTTTAAATATTTTTGAGTTAAAATAATTCTGATGCCAAGGAAGCAGACGGAGAGGATAGATGAACGGAAAAAGGAGATCCTCAACCTGGTGGAGAGCTATGAGGAATTATCCACCAATGATGTCGTGAGAATAACTAAACTAAGCCATAGCCAAGTATTCTATATACTTAAGCTGCTCAGCAAGGACGGCTTAATAAAGGAAGTACGTAGAGGTAAAGTTGCCTACTGGAAATCCGTGAGGAAACAGGAAGCCGCAGATCAAGAGGAGCAGTAAGGTAGCACGTATCCCCCATGAAATAATTATATAATCAGTGTGAGATTGAGGTCCTCACTCCTCAGTGGCTGCCTCGCTTCATCACACTACGGGGCTCCACTCATCCTAATAAAAACTTTCCCTGACAATAAAGGCAAAGCGCAGCTCCCATAGTAATGCTAGAATCATATTTCAAAAAAGGTCGGGCAGGTTAGTGTTTCTGCACTCATCATTGCTCCCCTATGCGTGCCGTGAGTTAATGAGGGAATTGACCCCAATTACTTTTCTCTGGGTTTCCTGTATCTATCTGTTTCCCTAATGCTCTCCTCGTTTAGGATTCTGAAGTCGGACTCATATACTTCACGTATCTCAGCAATAACTTCCTCGCTTAGTTCCTTTCCCTCCACGGCTACGTACTTATCTATATCGTTCTTGGTGGTTATGTTAGGCATGACGCTCGTCACCCTACTGGAGGATAAAACGAAGGCTAGGGATAATTGGGATAACTTCATGCCTATGGCCTCCGCTGCCGGTATTAGCTTCTTGGCGCCGTTCACGGCTCGCTCTATCCACTCGATGTCCTTGAATGATCTATGAAGCCCCCTTGAATTAATTATTGGCCACTTATCGTCATCCAATGCATCCGATGCGTGCGGAACTCTAATGAAGTGGCCCACGTTCTCCGCGCCCGGCGATGTTAGGAATGATTCACCCGGTCTCTGTTCTATGATATTATATATATACTCCATCGCGCCGTACCCCATCCTAATAGCGGCGAGCCCCTCCTCCTCCCAGCCAAGGGTGGGACCAAGCGAGACTCCTATCACCCTCGCGTATCCACCTCTCTTAACTCCCTCAAGCCACCTAAAGACCTCAGTGTTCATTATTGTGTCTAGCCGTGGATTGTGCAGCATTAATATATCGACGTAGTCCCTATTAAGCCGTTTCAAGCTATTCCGTAGCGCCTGCTCCAGGTAATCTGGAGAGAAGTTCTGAGGTATTTCGCGTTGCCCAGCCTCATGATGGTAAATATCGTATCCTATCTTCGTGAGAATCACTGCTTCATCCCTCCTCTGACCTATGGTTCTCCCAAGCAATTCTTCCCCCCTCCCATTGCCGTAACTATCCGCTGTGTCGAAGAAATTTATTCCATTCATCAACGCGTATTCGATTATTTCCTCCGCCTTATCCCCCCTACCCCACCAATCAGTCACGAGGGACCAAACGCCTATCCCTATCTCGGAAACCATTACTCCACTGTTACCCACTCTTCTCTGCTTCACTTGCGCCTCAATTACTGGCCTTGTTTTAGGAGTTTCGCGTCGCTTCTCTGGCCTGCTCCTGCCTTCTCAGCCTCTCCAGCATATCCATTAGCCTCGCGGCGTCTTGCCTATCCACTACTATGAATACGTCGTTATCGTACCTAAGGACGTGCTTAACCGAGATCTTATTGGATCGCATTAATTGTATTAGGGTCGTGACGAACCCCACTGGCGCCTTCTCCGCCAGCGCTATCCTAATTAGGCTGTACTCCGTTATTGATGTGGAGCCAAGCTTGGCGAGGGCCCTCAGCGGCGATATTATCTTTAGCCGGGATCCATCGCTTATTATTATGGCCACGCCTCGTCCAGCCATGGTTACTAAATCCGGCGTTGCCTCGCTTATCGGGATCTCCGCCTCCCCCATGCCGCTGTGAACCATTATTTCCGCCTCGTTAAGTAATTGAATTATATTCGGCATGATCGTCCTACTTTTTTCCTCTAATCGCTCCAGTGACTTAATTATGGTTGCTAGCTTAACGGGGCGAGTGGTTGCTGATTGAACGAGGGGCATTATTTCCTTGGCCAGCGCCGATAAATTAGCTATGCCTGTGGATATAGCCATCATATAGAGCGGGTTCTCCCTAACTATGTCCTCCACTACTTTACTTATTGGTTCCTGCATTTATATTGAAGTCGTTTCCCGGTTCAAATACTTTCCTCTTGTGTCAATTTTTTGACATAAAAAGATTTAAATACAATAATTTGACAGAGGTTTCCGACCACTACGAGCGATAAATCAAAAATCCAGATAGAAGTGAAAAAACCCAACATGAGGCCAATGTGGATCGTGGCCTCAATACTCCTCGTGGGTGCACTAATAATGCTAATAGGCGGCGTCGCGATGCAGACAATCCTGCACATATACACGGCGCCCCTATGGGTGGGAATATTCGCCGGCATACTCCTCTCCATACCGCTGGAGATATGGGACTTCCCCAACCCAGACGTAATAATAAGGGCCATAACTCTCAAGGACAGGCTACTAATGGTTTGCTTCGGGCTAGTGATAGGGGTAGGCGCCATCATCCTTTATGGATTAAACCTCTTCGTGCCCATGCTTCACTGGGGCATTAAAGCATTCTTCGTGCCGGGCGTAGTCATAGGCGGCCTAATCTTCGGCGCGGGAGTCGCCGTAGCCGGCTACTTCCCGGGCACAATATGGATAGCCCTTGGACAGGGAAGACGCGACGCAATATATGCAGTTATAGGGGGATTACTTGGCGCATTGGCTTGGTCACTCATATTCGGCCCAGCTAAGCCATTCTTCTGGGAAACCCTTAACTTTGGGCCAATTACTTGGCCAACGCTCTTCGGATTAACCAGCAAGGTCTATGAATTCATGGTGGCCATAGTCTTCGGCCTACTGATGATAAGCATGTGGCTCTTCGTGCCGAGGAGGCAGGGTGGAAAGGCATGCGTCCTTCACTTAACCGGTAAGGCTAATGAGTCGATGGCTCTGGATGACGAGATAAAGGAATTCAAGGAGGACTACAAGAAGATACCGGATTACGTTATAGAGGCAGTATCGGTTCAGCAGCCCTCCTCCTCGAGGGTCATATTCGCCTTAGCCTTCGACTTCGCCCTAGTGGCGGTGGCAGTTATAGTGCTTAGACAAATATTCGGGGAATCCACTACCTACTCCTGGATATGGGCTCAAGCATTGTTCGCCATTAATCCACACTTCGCGGCTAGTCTCCCATACTTCCAGTTATTCGGGGGCTTAAAGATAGTTAATGGAATGCCCATCGATAAGCCATTCAGCGAGATAGGTTGGGAACCATTCTCCGACCTAGGCACCTTCCTAGGCGGATTAATCTCCTCAGTATTCATAACCAGGAGATTCATGGGATTCAAGCAGTGGATCCCGCACATATGGACCAATAGATTCGGCACTGGAAAACTTAGGCCGCTTGCCGCATTCCTCGGTGCATTCATGGTGCTCTTCGGGGCCAGGATGGCTAATGGCTGCGCAAGTGGACACATATTGAGCGGGAACCTGCAAATGGCAGTCAGCAGCTTCGCGTTCTTCATGGCTGTGCTGGCCGGCGCAATAGTCACCGCCTACATAATATACGGCTTAAGGCCATGGACCGCTAATTAATTAAATCCCTAATTAGGTGTGGGTTGAAATGATAACTCTTATCCAATACCTCCTTGCAGTGGTGTCAGGAGTCTTAGTGGGCTTCTCCCTGGGACTTATAGGTGGTGGAGGATCAATACTGGCCGTTCCCCTCTTTCTATACTTCGTTGGACTAGACTCGCTGCCCGATGCGGCTCATATAGCCATAGGCTCCACGGCGCTGGCAGTGGGGCTGAATGCTTATATCAATTCATACATGCACCTAAAGAAGCATAACGTGTCGCCCAGGGTTGGCATCCTATTCGCTGGGGTCGGCTTGATTGGTTCGCTCCTAGGCGCCTACTTGGGCCACATAACGCCTGGAACAAGCCTATTGATATACTTCTCCATAGCCATGATAGTGCTTGGGGCATATATGGCGATTAGGAGAGAATCAACAAAGCCGGGCACCAGCGATGAGATTCCCAGAGTAATGGAGTCACTTAAGAAGTGCCCCAAATTAACTCCATCAACGGCAGCCAAGGTTGGAGGCGCGGGATTCGTGGTTGGATTGGTGAGTGGGTACTTTGGGATTGGCGGTGGATTCCTAATAGTGCCCTCCCTAATGTTCTCGGCGGGTCTATGCATAACGAGGGCCATAGGCACTAGCCTCCTCAGTGTTGGAACATTTGGAGTAGCCAGTGGAGCTGAGTACGCCGTGTACGGCGATGTGTTGATATTGGTGTCCCTCCTATATGTTCTGGGCGGCGCATTAGGCGGCTACGCAGGCACTAGCCTCGCGGTTAAGGCGCCCAGAAACATGCTTAGAGTGGCTTACGGCGTAATAATAGTCTTGGTGGGCATATACATGCTATTCAAGCTGGGCGTTTTATAAGTTTAAAAAATAACCAAACTAGTTTCTCCAAGTATTCCCGCTTCTTGGGTCACATTATTTTAGCGTCGTCTCTATATCTCAATGAGCCGCTTATTTTGAGACTCCATCATTATATAGGATATAGATTATGTGTTTCCCGCCCTCAGTATTGGGGAATCACTGCATAAAGCTTAAAACCGACAGTATTGGGGTTAGCAATGATGGTGACGATGAAACTCCAATGGAGGTAAGTAGGCCCTCGTTGGGCCTATATATAACCGCCACGTACCCCGATTCATCGACGTTCCTAGAGGTACTTAATAGGACTCGGGGCATCGTGGATTTCTATGAAATCGGGATACCGACCAATAATCCCAAGTACGATGGCCCCATCATACGGATGACGCACTTCAAGTCGCAGTTAAAGGGGCTTGAGTCAATCAAAATCACTAGCTACGAGAAATCAATACTGATGGGATACATAGATGATTACGTGGACTCCCTAGATGCAGTTGCTAAAACCGCAGCTCAGGTTGGTGCATCAGCCATATTATTCCCGGATCTCTTGTTTGATCACTTCAATAGGCTTAATGATTACGTAGATGCAATGCGCAGACATGATTTGCGCCCAGCATTCTTCGTGTCAAGCAAGACGCCTCACAGGATAATAGAGAAACTGGCATCGCTTGAGCCCCTATTCATTTACCTGGGGCTATATGCATCCACGGGAACAAAGTTGCCGGTTTACATTGAGAGGAATGTCTCAATAGTGAGGAAATTGATTGGGGACACTTACTTGGTCACGGGGTTCGCCGTGAGGGACTCAAGCATGGTTAGGGCACTAATAGAGGCTGGAGCAAATGGAGTAGTCGTGGGCACCGCCTTCATAGAGCGAATGAGTAATCTAGGCGAGGCCATAGAGTTCCTAAGGGGGTTGAGGGAGGGGTTATGATAACTAGTTGGTACAATATATCGGCTGACTTGCCGCGCCCATTGCCGCCGCCCATGGATCCCTATGAGGGCGACTCAAGAATAGCATTACTGACTAGGATACTGCCCAGCGACTTGATTGATCAGGAATTCACGGCCGAGAGATACGTCCCAATACCGGAGAGGGTTCAGGAATTATATGAGAGAATAGGCAGACCCACGCCTCTCCGCAGGGCGCGGGGACTTGAGAGGGCGATAGGAACTAAGGCCAAGATATACTATAAATTCGAGGGTGCACTGCCCGGCGGCAGCCATAAATTGAATACAGCGGTGGCGCAGGTCTATTACGCCTCGATAGATGGCGCGAAGGAGGTGGTGACGGAGACAGGCGCGGGGCAGTGGGGTCTCGCCGTGGCCATCGCGTCGGCGCTAATAGGGATAAATGCCAAGGTATTCATGACCAAGAATTCATACATCAACAAGAAGCAGAGGGTTCTCTTCATGCGCGTCTTCGGCGCCGACGTGAGTCCAAGCCCAAGTGACTTAACGGAGTTCGGTAAGTCGACGCTGTCCAAGGACCCGAACCACCCCGGTAGCCTTGGGGTAGCAATATCGGAGGCAATAGAGTACGCCGTGAAGGGCGAAGGAAGAAAGTACATACCGGGCAGCGTCCTGGAATTCGTACTGCTTCACCAAACAATCATCGGCCTAGAAGCAATGCAACAAATGCCTGAGGAGCCGGACCTAGTGGTTGGTTGCGTGGGTGGGGGAAGCAACTTCAGCGGTCTCTCCTTCCCATTCATTGGATCCAAGCTAACTGGTGCTGGATTCGAGAAGACGAGGTTCCTCGCAGTTGAGTCCAACGCGGCGCCGAAGTTAACTAGGGGATCCTACATGTATGATTACCCCGACACCGCGGGCACCCTGCCCATGATACGCATGTTCACGTTGGGGCATGATTACGTGCCGCCCCCCATTCACGCCGCTGGACTCAGGTACCACGGCGCGGCGCCCAGCCTATCCCTATTGGTTAAGGATGGCTACGTGGAGACTAGGTCATATGAGCAGGGGGAAGTAATGGAGGCCGCTCGCCTCTTCGCTAAGTCAGAGGCAATACTGCCGGCCCCTGAATCGGCTCACGCTATTCGGGCGGTGATAGATGAGGCGAAGCGCATGGGGAGTGGAACCATACTCTTCAATTTATCAGGTCATGGATTACTTGATTCGGATGCTTATGAGAAGGTGTTGAGGGTATGAAGCTCATCGAGAAGATAGCTAATGGGCATCCCCTGAATCAGGACGAGGCTTTTGAGGCCGCGATGGGGATGCTCATGGATCCAGGCGAGGCGGAGACCGCGGCCATATTAATCGGCATGCGCGTTAGGGGGGAGAAGGCTGATGAGATAGCCGGCTTCGCTAAGGCATTGAGGCACATGTGCATCAAGGTGCCGCTGGAGGTCGATGCCATAGACACCGCGGGAACTGGGGGAGATGGCGTGGGAACAATTAATGTATCAACGGCGTCCGCATTATTGGCGGCGTACCTTGGGGTTAAGGTGCTGAAGCACGGCAATAGAAGCGTGTCCTCTTCATCGGGTAGCGCCGATTTCTTGGAGAGCCTTGGATTCAATATATCCCTCTCGCCGGGGGCCGTGGCGGAGATGATTAATAAAATCAATTTCGGCTTCGCCTTCGCCCAGCTCTATCACCCAGCCATGAAGGCCGTGGCGCCCATACGTAAGAAGCTGGGGGTTAGGACAGTGTTTAACTTGGTGGGTCCATTATCGAATCCCGGCATGGTTAGGAAGCAAGTCATGGGCGTCGCGGCTCCCCAATTACTGGATGAGATAGCCGAGGCCGCCGTGTTGCTGGGCTATGATCGCTTAATGCTTATTCACGGCGAGCCAGGCATAGATGAAGCATCCGTGGTGGGGGAAACCACCGTTGTCGATGTGAGGGGCAGTGGAGTGGAGAAGTACAAGATAGATCCCAATGATCTTGGGCTCCCCAGGAGGCGAATAGAGGACCTACTCGCGGCTAATCCCAGGGATAGCGCGCTCAGGGTAATGGATGGATTAATGAATAGGAATCAAGCAGTGAGGGACTTCATAGCCATAAACACTGCCTTCGCGTTACTGGTAGGCGGTAGGGCCCGTGACTTGAGGGATGGAGTGGAGCAAGCCATACAGGCAATAGAGGAGGGCGGCGTGGCTGGGTTCATAGAGAGAGCGGCGGAGGTGAGTCGAAACGCGTCTTAAGATATGTGGAGTCACGAGGCGAAGCGATGCGGAGTATCTCGATGGCCGCGTCGATTATATAGGCTTCATACCGGACGCCAGCGGCGGCGCGAGAAGTGTTTCCCTTGATGGGGCTATGGAGATTAGGGGAGCCGTGAAACAATCGATGCCGGTCGCCGTTTTTTCCCAAATGAGCATTGCGGACGCGATTCGCGTTGCTTCATTGCTTGGCGTGAAAGTGATTCAGCACCCGGCTCTGGGGAGCAGGGAGGGACTGGATCTAGCCCTGAAGCTGGGCCGTGGCCTCAGGTTCGCCCCGGTGATATACGTGTCCCCAAATGCTCCAATGCTCGCCGCGGAGTTGCTGGACTTATATGGGGATTACTTGGAGTACGTCTTAATAGACGCACCGAAGCGGGGCTTTAATGTTTATGAGCATGGACTCAAGTTCCCACTATCGCTCCTGCGCGGCATTAGTGGAATGAGGGTGGGCGTGGCGGGCGGCATCTCGCCGAGTAATGTGGCCGAGGTGGCCGCAATGAATCCATTCCTAATAGATATAAGTTCAGGCGTGGAATTAAGCCCTGGGGTCAAGGATCCAGCTAAGATAGAGGCTATTAGGAGGGTGATCGGCAAGTGAAGGTGCCGCTGGGCGAGGTGCCGCCGCCGAGGGAGTTGGCCGATAAGTTAGTGGATGCGGGGGAGGATGTCATGCTTCTCGAGGGAAGCGGCGATAAGTCCAGGTTCTCCATAGTTGCGTGGGGCATTGAGGATAGGATAGAGGCTGGGGACTCCCTATATGATGATTTGCGCCGCCTCCGATTGAGGTTGGGGAGGCTTGAGGATGGCAGGATAGCGATTGGCTACCTCTCCTATGAGGCGGTTACCCTAATGGAGGACTATGCAAGGGAATTCATGCAGCCCCCGCAGAGTTGGCCGCTTGGTGAATTCATTGTGCCGAGCAGCGTCGTCGTTTATGATAATGTCCTCGGCAGGGCGTACCTAAACGCTAAGCTGGAGGATCTAGGGCACGGCGATCACTCCCTCCGCATCGGTAATCTAGTGAGGGGAACGAGGAGGGAGGATTATGAGAAGTGGGTGGGAAACGCATTGCTGGATATACAGAATGGCGAGGTGTTTCAGGTGGTTCTGTCGAGGTTCGAGGAGTACGAGTTCAAGGGCAACTTGTTCCCGCTCTATAATGAGTTAGCGGATCTTAATCCGTCGCCGTACATGTTCTACCTAAGAATAGGTCCCCGGGTACTGCTTGGATCGAGTCCCGAGGTCCTCATTGAGGTCGAGGGAAGCAGGGTAGTGACGAGGCCTATAGCCGGCACCAGGCCCCGCGGCTCCGAGCCGTGGGAGGATCTCAGGCTTGAGGATGAGTTGCTGGGAAGCGAGAAGGACTTGGCCGAGCACACTATGCTGGTGGATCTGGCCCGTAATGATTTGGGTCGAGTATGTAGGTTCGGCACGATTAAGGTGAGGGACATGTACTCAATTGAGAAGTATCAAAGCGTTCAGCATATAGTCTCCACGGTGGAGGGGGTGCTGGAGAAGGGCAATGATGTGGTGGATGCATTGTTCGCCACGTTCCCCGCTGGAACCGTTAGCGGTGCGCCTAAGCCGCGTGCCATGGAGTTGATCGCCAAGTATGAGAGGGAGCCTAGGGAGCCGTATGCCGGCGTCGTGGGATTCATTCATGGCGCTGGAGGCGAGTTCGCCATAACCATTAGAAGCATGTTCGCGGCTGGGGGAGTCCTTAGGGTTCAGGCTGGGGCGGGTATAGTGTTTGATTCCGTGCCTGAATTGGAGTATCAGGAGACGGAGCATAAGTTGGCTAGCCTCAAGAGGGTGATCAAGTCATGGATCTAACCGTGATAATAGATAACTATGATTCATTCGTCTATAATGTGGCTCAATACGTGGGGGAACTAGGCAGTAGGCCCATTGTTGTCAGGAATGATGAGGTCTCCGTGAAGGCCCTCGCCAGGATGAGGCCAGATAGGCTAATAATATCGCCTGGCCCGGGTTCCCCCCTAAATAAGAGGGACGTCGGCGTATCCAGGGACGCTGTTATTTACTTTAGGGGCCGCATCCCAATCCTCGGGATTTGCTTGGGCCACCAATTAATTGGCGCAGTTTTTGGGGCTAGAATCAGGCGGGCGAGGACTATTAGGCACGGCAAGGCAAGCAAGATACGTAGAATGGAGTCCCCCCTCTACCTTGGCTTAGCTCCGGAATTCAGCGCGATGAGGTATCATAGCCTTGTCATAGATGACGTGCCAAGCGAGTTAATCGTGGACGCGGTGTCCATGGATGATAATGAGATAATGGGGATTCACCACGTCGAGCACCCCATCTTTGGGGTTCAATTCCACCCAGAGAGCGTGGGGACCCAGGTGGGCATGAAGATACTGGGGAATTTCTTGAATGAGGTGTGACCATGGGTTTCCTGGATGACGCGATAATTGCGGCAAGGAGGCGCGTGGAGACGGAGAGGGCCGAGGTGGAGCCGGGGGACATGCGGAGAGCCATTGAGGAGGATAATGGGGACAATAGGCTCGGCCTAATAGTTGAGTATAAGCGAATGAGTCCATCGGGCGTGATTAATCTAGGCATTGATCCCTGGACCTACTTCTCGATGCTTAAGGATACGGTGACGGGCTTCAGCGTGTTGGCGGAACCCATATACTTCGGCGGCAATTATATATTCGTCAAGGCCGCCGCGGCGACCGGAAGACCCGTGCTATTCAAGGACTTCGTGGTGGATAAGCATCAAATAGACGTGGCTAGGAGCCTAGGCGCCTCCGCCGTCTTGATCATATATAGGGCGCTGAGTCGGGAGGAGAGGGGCGTCCTAATCAATTACGCGCATGAGAAGGGGCTTCAGGTATTGCTGGAGGTCGATAATGCCTCGGACGCCGTTGCTGCGCTGGATGAGTTCCCGGGGGAAATGCTTGGAGTTAATTCGAGGAACCTGGATAATCTCTCACTCTCCCTGGAGTCAGTGATCGATGTGATTAGGGGGATTCGGGGGCGCGCCGACATTATTATAGCGGAGAGCGGGGTCTCGTCTGGACTGGATGCGGAGAGACTGGCGAGGGCTGGGGCTAATGCTGTTCTCGTGGGCACGGCCATAATGAGGAATCCAAGGCTCGCGGTGGAGTTGAGGGGGGTGAGGATTCGTGGTTGATGTGAATGGGGGCAATGCTTATAAATATGATATAGAGAGGGGTCTAGATGCAACTGGAATATCTATAATAGCGGGAGAGGTCAAGAAGATCTCCCTAGAATCCCGTAAATCATTAATGGAAATGAGCCGCCGCGACTCGATTCACCTCGGCTCCTCCCTAAGCAGCCTGGAAATAATAGCCTCCCTGTACTACGTGGGTAAGGTAATTAATGGGGGCGACTGGGTAATCCTATCCAAGGGGCACGCTGCCCCGGCGCTATACGCGGTGCTGGCCGAGCTTGGGTTGCTGAACAAGGATGAGTTACCAACTATACAGGACATTCACAGCAGACTACAGGGGCACCCCGAGGTACCGACGCCGGGAGTTGATGCAAGCACGGGAAGCCTGGGCCAGGGCCTTGGATACGCCGTTGGCTTAGCCACCGCGCTTAAGCTTAGCGGTAAGCCCAATAATGTACTAGTGCTCGTGGGGGATGGGGAATTAGATGAGGGCCAAGTATGGGAGGCATTAATGGACGCGGCGAATAGGGGCCTAGATAACTTGTTAATAGTGATTGATGCCAATGGTTTTCAATTAGATGGTCCGGTGAGGCCCATTAAGGAGAGGGCGTTCAAGGCAATGGAGGCCCTGGGGCTCGAGGTGGCTAGAGTCGATGGCCACGACGTGGATCAATTAGTGAGGGAAATAATTAGGCTCCTCGGCGTGAGGGGTAGGCCCAAGGCCATAATAGCGAGTACAATTCACGGCAATGGGTGCCCAGAGATAGAGAACACGAGCCTCCAGAGGCCCACATCATCCCCCCGCCCCTCCGCATCCATGAGGGACTCCCTCGGCAAGTCGCTTGCAAGGGCCATGGATGAGCTAAGCGATTTAGTTGTGCTCACGGCGGACGTGGGTGGACCCACGCGTGCATCCATGGTGGCCAAGAATCATGGCTCCAGGTACATAGATGTCGGCATATCGGAGCAGGAATTAGTCAGCGTGGCGGCTGGATTAGCGGGGGCCGGCATGAGGCCGGCGGCCGTGGCTTTCGCCATGTTCCTAATGAGAGCATGGGAACAGGCCAGGAATACCGTGGCTAGGATGAATCTTAATGTGAAATTAATTGGCACGCACGCGGGTTACTCGGATATATCGGATGGTTCCTCGCATCAAGTGCTTGAGGATATAGCGTTGATGCGCGTATTGCCCAACTTCTCAATAGTGGTTCCAGCTGATGCGGCTGACGTGGAGAGGAGTCTCCCCACGGCGTTGAGGCATGATGGGCCCCTGTACTATAGGGTGGGCCGCGATTACTCTCCCTCCATAACTGATGGATTGAATTATGAGTTCAAGCTGGGCCGCGGCGTGGTGCTGGAGGATGGGAGCGATATAGCGATAATAGGGGCTGGGCCAATTCTTTGGGACGCGGTAATGGCGGTTAAGGAGCTCGGGAAGAAGGGGGTCTCGGTTTCGGTGATAAACATGGCCAGCGTGAAGCCCCTTGATGAGGACTTGATCCTCAAGTATGCTAAGAAGACGGGCGCCGTGATAACGGTGGAGGAGCACATGGTCCAGGGAGGCCTAGGGTCTAGCATTGCCGAGCTACTCTCGACCAGGTACGCGGTTCCCATTAGGGTGATTGGGGCCCATGGCTTCGGGCGATCCGCTCGCTCCGTTAGAGATCTACTGATGCGTTTCGGGGTTAATTATAGATCCATAATTAACGCGGCCATGGATCTATTGAATGCGAGGTGAGCGGGAATGATTGATGAGCTGCGAATGGAGATAGATAGGCTAGATGATGAATTATTGAGGATAGTGGCACGCAGAATGGAGATCGCGCGGAGAATAGGGGAGGTGAAGGCCATGAGAGGCGCATCACCGCGGGACGAGGATAGGGAGGCCGTGGTTAAGGGCCGCTGGGCAAGCATTGCGGCGGAGCTTGGTCTCCCCCTGAGCCTCGTCGAGGACTTGCTCAGCGCAATAATGAGGGAATCAATAAGGCAGCAATTGCCGCCCGTGGAGGGCGTGATCACGATAGTGGGGAATGGCCGCGTTGCATCATCGCTGCGGTCCCTAATGAGGGGGCGAGTATACTCAACTGATTTCTTTGGTTCCCCGGAGGTGAATCCCTGTGATGCATTCATGGAGAGCGATTACATAATAATAGCGACGCGGCCATCGATACTGGGCAATGCAGCGTTTCAAGACTCGCTTAAATGCGCCTCGGGCAGGGTGGTGAGTGACGTGTTCTCCGTTAAGGGCCGCTTCTTCAGGGAATTGGAGGGCCTATCCATGAGGCTGAGCTTCAATTACGTCAGCATTCATCCCCTCTTCACCGCTCCAGAGCGGGTGGGGGACGAGACGATAGTGGTCACGCCATCAATGACAAGCGGATCGGCTCTGGAATTCGTGTCCAGGCTATGGAGGAGCCTCGGATTCAGGGTGGTGATTAGCGGGGCCGATGCGCATGATAGGGCAATGGCCATAACGCAAGTGATTCATCACCTCTACTTGGCTGCGCTGCGTAGGGCTCTTGAGGAGGCATCGCTCGCTCTAGGCATTGATTACTCGCAATTCATTACGCACAGCCTTAAATCGACCCTAGCGGTGGCGGAGCGAGTGTTGGCTCAGGATGTAGTCATGGAGATCCAGTCAAATAATGAGTATGCATCCACCGCCCGCAGGGCTGGGCTGGAGGCAATGATTAAGACCGTGAACGAGCTGGGTGGCGTCTCATGATAATAATTCCAAGGAACGGAGTGGAGAGGGTATTGAATAAACTTGAGCAAAGCGGTCTGGAGTATAGGGCGCTTAGGCTGTATGGGGTTGATCTAGTGGTGGCGTGGCCTGACGAGGATCCGGGGAGGCTTGGGTTAAGCGGTGAGGGGGACGTGATAATGACTGGCGCTCATTACCAATTAAGCAGCTCCAAGTGGCGGAAATCAAGCACTGTTCGAATTGGGGGAGTCATGATTGGGAACGGCGAGCTCGCCGTCGCCGCGGGCCCATGCGCTGTGGAGAATGAGCATCAACTCAGATCCACCGCCGTGGCTGTTAAGGAGGCGGGCGCACAATTGCTGAGGGGCGGCGCATTTAAGCCGAGGACTAGCCCATACTCTTTCCAGGGCCTTGGGTTAAAGGGGCTCGAGCTACTTAGGAGGATTGGCGACGAGACTGGGTTACCCGTGATAAGCGAGATAACGGATGCCCGCTACATCGAGGCCGCGTCCAGGTACGTGGATGCGTTTCAGGTCGGGGCCAGGAATGCACAGAACTTCGAGTTATTGAAGGCTCTCGGCGAGACGGATAAGCCCGTCATATTGAAGAGGGGCTTCGGGGAGACTGTTGAGGAGTGGCTCTCCGCGGCTGATTATATCCTGCTGGGAGGCAACGAGAACGTGGTGCTATGCGAGAGGGGAATAAGGACATTTGATCACACCCTGCGCTTCACGTTGGATGTTGGTGCCATAGCCGCCGCCAAGAGATTATCCCACTTACCTGTCTGCATTGATCCAAGCCACCCAGCCGGTAAGCGTGAGTACGTGGAGCCGCTTGCATTGGCTGGGGTAGCCGCGGGGGCTGATATGCTTCTAGTAGAGGTTCACATTAATCCAGCCAAGGCCTTATCAGATGCCGAGCAGCAATTGACGCCGGCCTCCTTTAATGAATTAATGAGGAGGGTGATGGCAGTATCTCAAGCGATTCGATCATAGATATACGCGGCAAGTGCGGTTCCTCCCGAATAGTTATTGGAGGCATTGAAAGAAGCGTGGATGAGATTGAGGGGAAAGCCAGGAGCCTAGGTGCGCGGGGCCGCCTCTTCACAGTCATGGCGAGCAGCGTGAGGGACTTGATTAGGGGGAACCCCATTGAGTTGGGGGATGGGGAATCAGCGAAGCGACTGGAGACCGCCATCCACATAATCCAGGAACTATTGAGTCGAGGAGCGGATAGGTGGGACACATTAATAGCGGTGGGCGGCGGTTCCCTCCTCGACGTGGCTGGCTTCGCGGCATCGATATACAAGCGGGGCATTGATTACGTGAATGTTCCAACAACTTTATTGGCCATGGTGGATGCAGCCATAGGCGGGAAGACGGGGGTCGATTACGGTAACGTGAAGAACGTGATAGGCACTTTCCACCAACCCCGCCTCGTCCTGATTGATCCCACGCTGGTGGAGACCCTGGATGAGAGGAACTACGTCTCGGGCCTCGCGGAGGTGATTAAGTACGGCTTGACTCTTGATGCTGGTCTCTATGATTATGTTGAGTCCCACGTGAATGAGTTATTAGCCAGGAGACGCGAGGCTGTGCGGCTAGTAGTGGAGCGCTCGGCGTTCCTTAAGGCTAAGGTGGTTGAGGAGGACGAGAGGGAGGAGTTGGGGAAGCGATTCGTGCTTAACTTTGGCCACACAATTGGCCACGCGGTGGAGGGAGCCACGGGCTTCTCCATTACCCACGGCGAGGCGGTGGCCCTGGGAATGAGGTGCGAATTAGGTCTTGGAGCTAGGCTTGGCGTAACAGATGAATCCGTGCCGAGGCGCTTCGCCCAACTATGTGGATACTTGGGGCTCTGTGCTTCTCCTAGGGTAAATGTTGGGGATGTGGCTTCGCTTCTCTTGGCTGATAAGAAGAGGAGGGGCGAATCGATCTCGATGCCCCTAGTTAAGAGGGTGGGGGAGTGGGAGTTAATCGATGTGGGGATCGATGAATTGAAGAAAGAGGTGGTTAAGTGCTTATCCACGCCTTAATCGGTCACCCCGTCTCATCGAGCCTCTCCCCCATAATTCACGGCTACATCTATAACCGCCTCGGGCTCGATGCTGCCTATGTGCCCCTCGACATTAGCCCCAAGAGGTTAATGCATGTAGTTGAGGTTGCTCGCGACGCGTTTAATGGATTCAATGTGACCATTCCCCATAAGGTAGCCATTGTTAGGTACCTAGATTCATTGGAGGGACCCGCCGAGTTGATTGGCGCCGTGAATACTGTCCTCATTAGGGGAGCGGAAGCGATTGGCCATAACACCGATGCCGAGGCATTAATTGATTTAATGCTTAATCGAGGCATTAAGTGCGGCGTCGCCATGGTTCTGGGAGCCGGCGGGGCAGCGCGTGCAGCATTAGCATCGCTATCGGGGAGGTGTCGCTCCATAGTGGTTGCTAATAGGACTAGGAGCAGGGCGGAGGAATTACGGATGCTGGGGGAGAGGCTTGGCTTAACCATTGAGGTCATCGACTTCGAGAACAGGGTAGAGGCCCTGCCTCGAGTGGACTTGATAATTAACGCGACGCCGCTTGGAATGTATGACCACGGTGAACCCCTGCCCCTCGAGTCATTGAGGAGCACTGCGCCGACCGTTATAGATCTGGCTTACTCTAGGAGTGGGACTCCGCTCTCCGCTGCAGCCAAGGAGCTGGGCCTCCCCCTAATTGATGGGTTGGACATATTGATTAGGCAAGCCATTAAGTCCGAGGAATTATGGTTGGGTCGCCCGGTTCCGATCCATGATGATGAGGTGAGGAAGGCGATAATGAATGGGGGGTAACACCTTTGGATCAATGCTGCGCATAACCACTTTCGGGGAATCTCACGGCAAGGCGGTGGGGGTCGTCATTGATGGGGTCCCAGCGGGTCTTCTCCTTGGGGAGGATGATATTAGGTTCGAGCTTCAATTCAGGAAGCCAGGCGGCAAATTCGTCTCGCCGCGGCGGGAACCCGATGAGCCTGAGATCCTAAGTGGAGTCTTCTCGGGGAGAACCACTGGATCGCCTGTGGCTATCCTAGTGAGGAACCTGGATGTCCAATCATCGCCATATGAGGATTACAGGTATAGGCCCAGGCCTGGACACGCTGACTTGAGTTACGTGCTTAAGTACGGCTTAAGCAATTGGGATTATAGGGGCGGTGGACGCGCAAGCGCTAGGGAGACAGTGGCGAGGGTTGCGGCGGCCGCCGTGGCCAAGAAGCTAATGCTGCTCCACGGCACAATGGTCGCCGGTTACCTAGCCTCCCTGGGTCCCATTGATGCGGCGAGGCCTGGGTGGAGTGAGGCGCTTTGCGCCAAGTACTCTCCCCTCAAGGCTCCTGACCCAATGACGGAGGAGAGGTATGTGGAGGTCATGAGGAAGGCCCTAGAGGAAGGCGATAGTTGGGGCGGGATAGCGGAGGTGATTGTGATGGATCCCCCAGCCGGTCTTGGGGAACCCGTGTTCGATAAGTTGAAGGCGGATCTAGCGAAGGCATTAATGAGTATCCCGGCCACGATGGGGTTCGAGGTGGGGCAGGGCTTCGCCGCCGCGCGAGTGAGGGGGAGCGAGCATAGGGATAATATAGTGATGAAGGGGAATAAGCCCGGCCTAGAGACCAATAGGGCTGGAGGCATGTTGGGCGGCGTGAGCATTGGGGAACCCATAATTATCCGCGTCGCGTTTAAGCCCACTAGCTCAATAAGGAGGCCAGCCAAGTCCGTGGATCTCAGGACGGGGGAACCCGTTGAGATCAGCGTGAAGGGGAGGCATGATCCCGCCGTGGCCATTCGAGGCGTCACCGTTGCCGAGGCAATGGTTTCCCTAGTCGTGGCGGACCACATGCTTAGGGCTGGATTAATTAATCCAGTGAGGCTGAGCGAGGAGGAGACCGCCACTATAGAGGATAGGTGGAGGCAGTACAGGTCGGCTTGCCATGGTTAAGGCATTCGGCGGCGTCAGCATAGTGAACGCGGTCCCAGCGGGCCTTGGGGTGGTCATGGCGATTAACCTGCCCGTGGAGGCCAAGGTCTGGGAATGCCAGAGGAGTGAGGTGAAGAGCATGGATGACACGTTCGTCTCCGCGATCCTGGAGGAAGCGAGGAAAACGTTTGGACTTGGTTCACTCTGCGCGGAGGTGAAGAGCTCAATACCGTTGGGCAGCGGATTAAAGAGCAATAGCGCAGTGGCCGCCGCCATAATGCTTGAGGCATCTCGATTAGCGGGCACTCGGGACAGGACTGGAGCAGCGATAGCGGCTGCGCGGGCAACGCTTCGCCTAGGCTCCTCAATAACTGGGGCCCTCGATGATGCATCGGCCTCCTTGTTAGGAGGCATAACGCTGACCAATAACTTCGAGATGAGGGTGCTTAGGCGCGATGAGGCTCCTCAAGTCAGCGTCGTAATCCACGTGCCGCCCACGGCGAAGCGAGTAAGTGTTCCACGCCTCCGCCTCCTGAGGAGGTTTCATGAGTCCCTCTTCGAGTTGGCTTGGGGAAAGCGGTACTGGGCAGCCATGTTAATGAATGGCTTGGCCGTGGACGCCGCTTTGGGGTACGGTTTCTCTAGGCTAGTGGGTTCCGCGTTATCAATGGGCGCAGTCTCAGCGGGGGTCACTGGGAATGGTCCCGCCGTGGCCGCCGTGTTCAGGGATTCCCCGCGGGAGTACATTAATTGGCTGAGCGAGTTAAATGGATTAACGCTGCTCGTGGAGCCAGTGAATGAGGTGGATGAGGCTTGAGGGCCTTGATTAATCCATCCAGGGCCTCGGGAATGATTTCGGCTCCCCCATCCAAGAGCTGGGCAATTAGGTTTGCATTAACTGCGTCCCTGGCCAGCGGTGAATCAATTATACGTAATTACCCAGAGTCAAGCGATGCCTCGGCCGCGCTTAGATTAATTAGTGCCTTGGGGGCCATCGTTGAGCGCCGCGCCTCCTCTATCCTGGTGAGGGGGCCATTATCGCGGCGCGGGGAGGATGTGATTGTTGACTTGGGCGGCAGCGGGACAACGCTTAGAATGGGCCTCGCACTTGCCTCGATCCACGGTGGAGTAGTGATTACGGGGGACTCCACGCTTAGGTCTCGCCCCTTAACGGACTTGATTACCGCGTTGAGGTCCCTCGGCGCAGTCATAGAGGGGGACTCGCTTCCCCTCAAGGTGAGGGGCGGATTAAGGGGCGGCAGGGTTAGGATTAGGGGGGATATCTCCAGCCAATTCATTTCCTCCTTGATGATGGCTGGCGCAGCCTCTGAGAAGGGGGTGGAGATCGAGGTCACCACGCCCCTAGTTTCGCGTCCCTATATCCACATGACCGCCGACGCCCTGGCATTGTTTGGGTGCAGGGCCAGGATCGAGGATGACTTCATCGCCTCGCCTCCCTGTGATCCTCAATTATCCACGTTAGATGTGCCGGGGGACTACGCGTTGGCGGCGTTCTATGGAGGCGCAGCCGCCGCCTCGGGAGGCTCAATTAATGTGACTGGGCTCCCGACTCCCCCGCCATGGCGTGGTGACTCAATTGTGGTGAGCTACATGGAGTTAATGGGGCTCAGGAGCCGAGTGATTGGGTCAACGTGGGTGGTGGAGGGGAGTCCCCGGGGATTCATTGAGCTTGATCTAGGCGATGCGCCGGACCTGGCTCCAGTGCTTGCGGGCGTGGCCGCTGTTGGGGATGGGGCTCGATTAATTGGGTTAAGCCACTTGGCATATAAGGAGAGCAATAGGCTAGTAACTATAGTGGAGTCCCTCCGTGCGTTTGGGGTTAATGCAGTGAGCGGCACAGATTACCTGGAGGTAAGGGGCGCCTCCCCCCGTCATGGCTTGATTAGGTGCGGCGGGGATCATAGGATAGGCATGTTGGGCGGCATGATTGGCGCGGCATGGGGCTCCACAGTTCTTGAGGCGGAGTGCGTTTCTAAGAGTAACCCTAATTACTGGGTTGACCTCTCGTCGCTGGGTGTCGATGTACGATTAATGAGCCATTAATAGCATGCTCAATCCCGGTGAGGAGCCCCCTCTTCTCGTCGCCGCGCATAGAGGGGTGTGACTTAGTGGAGCTTCGCCTTGATTACCTCAGGGATGGGCATGAGGAGGTAATTAAGAGACACGCCGGGCTTCCCGCCATAATCACAATAAGGGATCCAGGGGAGGGGGGAGTGAATCCAGTGCCTCCAATGATTAAGGAGAGGCTCCTAGAATTGGCGCTTGATTTGGGGTTAATGATAGATGCTGAGCTCTCATTTCTCCGCAATCACCCGCTGGGGCCCCACGGCGTAATAGCGTCGCGGCACGTGTTTAAGGGTCGACTCTCCTGGCGATTGGCGTGGGGGGATTATGGCCTAGTTAAGTCAATGGGTTACCCCATTTATAAGGTGGCCTCCGCGGATTCACGCGATGTTCCAACAATGGCTCGACTCCTCGCGAGTGCCGTGGATGTGCGCGTGGCGGCCATGATTATGGGAAGCAAGCCCGCTAGGGCTGCCCTAGCCATGCTTGGCTCCGCGCTACTGTACTGCAGCGTGGGCGAGTCCACGGCTGATGGGCAATTAACCATCGAGGAGTGCCGCGACTTGCTTGGATTAATTAGGGCTCTGGGCACAAAAAATAAAGCTTAAACATTCTGGGGGTTCCTGGATGGGGATTGGGTATAAGTGGCGCCGGTTGTACCCCATATATGGGAAGATAGCCGGCGTTTATGATAGGACAAGCAGGGTAGTCACGCTTTTCCTCATTGATGGGTGGCGTAAATCCATTGTAATGAGCCTCGCCCCACTTCTTCCCCGGGGGGCAAGGGTGTTGGATGCGGGGGCAGGGCCCGGCATAATGAGTGGGCTCCTCCTCTCGGCGAGGGGGGACCTCAATATGTTGTTGATGGATCAATCAATTGATATGTTGTTGATGGCTCCCCGGGATCTGGATAAGGTGGTTGCATCATTTGAGGAGCCCCCGCTTCGCCCAGCCTCAATGGATGCAGTGGTCATGGGATTCTCGCTTCACGCGTCCCATGACTTATCCATGGCTGTGAACGCCCTCTGGGAGATCCTTAGGGCGGGGGGAGTCCTGGCCAGCGTTAATATTGGTCACCCGGATAATGGATTCATAGGGCGGCTTGGGCACCTCTACACCATGTATATTATTCCATTCCTTGCATTCCTAGTGGCTGGTAGGCGAAACGCATCTTACTTTAGGGAGATAAATACCATATATGACGCGATGCCCCCCAATAGGAAGTTGAAGGAATTAATGGAGACCAGGTTCAGCACGATTAGGTGGACGCCCCGGGGCCTGGGCACCGTGTTTGAGTACGTTGGAGTGAAGCGGTAGATTTATTTTAATAATAGTATTATCGATTCATGGGCAGCGAAGCGCTGAGGAGCTACGTGGAGGAGCTTCTTCACCCTTACTCTCCTTACTACTCCGATGGGGCTTTGAATAGTGAGGGCATGACTCTACTCAAGGTAATAGCGAGGGAGGTCCTGGCTTCCCGCCCATACATGAAGGCCAGGTTCGCCAAGGCACGGAGGCTCAGGGATTACGAGCACGTCTCGTCCTTAATGAGGGACTTATTAGCGATGATCGATTCACATGAATAATGGGACCCTCCTCTTCTTCGGTGGCTTCGGCACGCCTATCCACATGATGCCTGAAATCAATCCCAGAATAGATAATGCCTCTAGTCCATTTATGAGCCCCACGTAGCTGGCGAGGAGACCCGCTATGAGGGGCCCAATAACGTTGCCCCCCGTTATTCCAATGTTCCACACTATGCTGTTAGCGCTCCCGACCTGGTTCTGGGGGAATAGGTCGCCAACTATTGATAATATGACTGGGAAATTGCTGAGGGCGAAGAACTCGAAGAGGAATGCGAGGGCAAGGTTCTTAGTGTACACTAATCCAATGAATGCGAGCGACGCGCCAATGGAGGTTATGGCGGCCATTAATCTCCGCCCCGCCTTATCGCTAAGCCAACCGAGGAGGGGCTGCCCTATTATGGCGGATGAGAGCACTATTGCCATGGTTGCCCCTATGTCCCCCAGCTTTATGTTTAGGTATTGATTCAAGTAAATGGATATGAATCCATTTGTTCCCTGGACGAAGGAGTTCCTCATCATTGTTATTATGGTTAGGAGGATCACTAGCATGATTAATTCCCGCCCCATTGCCTCCCTCGGCTTCTCGGTTCCCTTAATTGTCATTCGGCCCCCGCTAGCCATGAATGCTGCAGCACCGATGACTAGGGACACGGCGGCGAATATCCAGACATTGCTTGGATCCAGGCTCCCCCCAATGAATATGGCTAGGGACGCTAGGTATGGGTAGGCCGATCTCCCTATGCTGCCGAATGCCCCATTTATGCCGAGGGCCGCCCCCGCGTTTCCGCCATATGCCTCGGAGAGCACTGCTGCCCCCGTGGGGTGGTAAAATGTGCTGGCCACCCCCATTAGGATCACGGCGGCAAGCATAGTCGGTAGGAAGTAATTGCCGGCGAGGAATGAGGCCGCCAATGCTATTAATCCAATGGTCCACAGCATCATGCCCAGCGCCATGCTTCTCAACGCGCTTCCCAGGGCCTTAATTGTGAGGGGAACAAGTGGGCTGGCGAGGGCGCCAAGGAGCCCGAGGAGCGAGTACATTAATCCAATGGTGATGGGGGAGACATTGTACGGTGGCTTGCTTATTATTGGGAAAATCAGGTAGGGAAGTATGGCTAGGTTCCCGTCATTGATGAAGTGGCCAATGGATGTTAAGGCCAGCTTCTTAACGTTGTTCACGGGGTCGCCGTGTGGGTTTGGCTTTTAAAAATTAACTCGTTAATTTTTTTGGAGGAGGCTATTATGGGCTTGCCCATGGGTACCCCCAGGACCCTAATGAATGGTCTACACTTAACCCTCAATAGGAATAATGCGTTGCCGTGGCTCCTCCTGGACTCAATATATGCCTCCAGGTTTCCAACGCCCTTCGAAATCACTAGGCTGCTTCGAGCCACGTACTTCTCATACACATCATCGCTGAGGAACGCGGGCAACCTGTTGCCGGTCTCCACTACCCTGACTCCAGGTAACTTGCTTCTAACGTAGCCGGCGACGACGTCGGTCTCATAGGGGAGGCTCCTGCTGATCACGGTGACATCAACGCTATTGCTGAGCGCCTTAATTAGGGCCGCATCGACCGCGAATTCCCCGGCATTATCGGTCACGTAAACCACGCTGCCTGCGCTAGTTATGCGGTTCAAGTCATCCTCAGTGACTCCCATCAGCATCGGTTCCTCCCTCAGCCTCTCCACCATCTTCTCGGCGTCGAATGCGTAATCCTTCATGGGTGCATCCACGGAGTTGGCTGCCGCCGCCATCTTGATCAACTCGGGCAGTGTGGGATTCATTTTCGTTATGGACTTCTCCACGACCTCCTCCACGCTTCTCTTTAGTTCCTGGTATGGATCATCAACCCCAAGAAGCTTGGTCTCCTCCTCGAAAGTGGCGGCAAAGAGCCTTGACCTGCCCAAGCCGTAATTCTCCTCAACGGACTTAATGATCCTAATTATGTTGCTTGGATCATTGTTCCCGAACTTCTTCAGCTCCATTACCCTCGAGGAGAGCGCGCATAGGGCGCACTCATGTTGATCGAGGTACCACACGGGTTGCCCTGGGGTTTACTTATTATAAATGTTTTGAGCACACCGACGCTGGCGCCCCTTGCGGACAGTTAAATCAACGAGGGAAGCGGGTCTCATTGATTGGAATTAGCTTGGCACGAAAGAGATTAATAGAGGGAGAAATTAATTACCGCGTGGATAGTAAGGATGTTAAGTACATAAGGGCGGAGCTGGATGATCTCCTCGCAAGCAATGAGGATGCAATAATGCTTATTGGAAGCAGTGATTGGGGAAGCAATGTATTGCCCATATGGATAGGCATGATGGAGGCATTCAGCATAAAGAAGGCGCTGGGGGAAGCACAATTCCCTCGCCCCCTAACTCAGGACCTCGTTATGGAGATAATAGAAGCGCTGAGCGGCAGCATTGAGAAAGTAACCATAGACGCATTGCTGGGGCACACGTATACGGCCACGATTTACCTCAAGGACAGGAACGGCAAGATACATTACATAGATGCGAGGCCAAGCGATGCAGTAGCAATAGCTCTCAGGGCCGATGCACCCATATTCGTTGCATCCCACCTATACCAATACACTAAGCCCAAGGACGCCATAATAACGGAACTAGACGCATCAAATATAGACCTAGACATGGAGGAGTAATCACGCATAATTTCCAGCAACTCCTCCTTATTTACCTTCTCCATAATGCCTCCTGGAGATTTAATTCCCAAGCCTCCGCCTCAATAATGGCGAGGACTAGTATTCAATTCTTTATTAACTCCAACACACAACCAATCACATCGGCCTCTAGTTAATGCCCTAAAGTCTTCACCCTAGGCGACGATTACCCATCTTGATCGTGAAGTTGCTTAGCGTCTTCCATGAAGTCCTTCAGCACTCAAGCTTGAACCCCTCCTCTAAAAATGAACCTCCTGCCTACATTGGGAAATGGAGAGAACCTTCCCCAAAAGGTGAGAATCATCAGTCAAGACACTTAGCCGGCTCAATTATACTCATTACTTCATTATAGGAATTTTGAGATTCAGTGATTTCTATAATGCGCAATTGATATCTTAGCTGCAGAGTACTCATTAATTGCCTTATATTTTCATTATCGGGGTTCGCCGTCCCCTCATTGTAGTAATAAATGATGGCCTTTTTAATTTTTCTATTAATTAATTTACAAGTGCCTTCTATCTGTTCCATAGCTCTTTTCCTCATGCTTTGGCTCCTCGTTTCCTTTATTTCAACTAGATATAGCTGTCCATCTGCTTTACCTATACATAAGGCATCAACTGTTTTGTCAATTCTAAACAATCCATCCAGCTTGATGCAGCAATAATCATCGTTGTCGGCAAATAACTTCCAGTAATTCTTGCACTGAGACAGAATTAATCACCTAGCGATTCCTTAATGAATGTTTCTTCATGTGGCAGTATGGTATTCAACGGCTCTATTGTGCCGTCCTCGTTGATCTTCACTTCCCGTAACTCGCCGTCATATATCTCATATATGTTTAATTTCCTCTTGAGTATATGCGCCATTTTCATTGCTATCCACTCGCTATGGGTAGTTATGAGCAGCTTCTTGTTTAGACTAGCTAGGTACTGGGCTAATTGTAGTTGCATATCTATATGTAGATTTATTTCTGGCTCCTCTATTATCATGGAGTCAACCGCGGGGTTCTTGGAAATGATATCTATCACAGCTACCTGGTATAACCCAGTCGAGATCATCGATTGGCTTACTTCCTTTCCATTAATTAATGTCCTTATAGATGTTTGAGGAAACTCAACCACTACCTGGAAGTCCTCCTTCATGGCTTCCCCTCCAGCCTCTATTTTATGTCTGCCCGGCGGAAGCCACCTTAAGTAATCCAATACTAGAGGCTTTATTACTTTTGGGGATGATATTGGCGAAAAGATATTTGATATGACCGGTATTAAGCCGCCCATTGCAACGCGCTCAGTACTTATGAATGCAGTGCTCCTCCACCCCTCAGGTGGATTAATTGCTCTGGAAAGAGCGATTGATGCAATAAGCCCGCGCACGCAACTCATATTGCCGCCGGCGGCAACTATTCTTTCACCAATATATGTCGCGGTACAACCGGGTAAATTCTGTATCCTGGTAAATTCAAGCGGTATTTGGAGTTTCTCTATGCTATCATTGATTTCCAGGGATACATCGTTTTGATCGATCGTGATCGACACCCCATTTAGTCTAAGGCTTCCACTTGACTCGCCTAGCCGAATCAATTCACTGTGATCATGTATGCCGAATATTCTCCTTATGTGGTTGCGTATAGCTTCATTTATTTTATCTCTATTAATCTTCATTAGATCAGCGACATCCACCACTATATCCCGACTGATTTTCTCCTCCGGCTCCATCTTGCTAAGCGCATTCTCAATCTCCTTGCCAAGGTTTATTATTGGAGAAATGGAATTAATTACTCCGCTTAGGGTCAGCAATAGGTATAGAGCGGTTGATAGTATAGTTTTTCCAGTGGAATTACCGCCGACTATTATTATCTTGTCATCAAACCTAACCTCGCCCCTCTTTATGGGCCCAATGTTTTCAATAGAGAAAACATTCATTGGCAAGAACATTGCCTATGCTTTAAATATTTTTATAAGGACATGGTTCAGTTTACGTAGTGTTTCCCTTGAGGATAGTGGGAAAAATCGTTTCCTGGATTTGTCTTGGTGCATGTTGTTAGAGGGGTTCGAAGTACTCTATGTCGGTTATGCTTCCCCGCCTATTTTCGCGCCACTTTGGTCTTACCTTCATGCCTATGCTTGGCCTATCCGTCTTCAAGTAATGGACTAATCCACCGCTTACGCCCGGGAACTCTATGAATGCCAGAGTCACCGGTTTCTCCAGCTTATTGCCGTTTAAGTCCTCCCTAATCACCGTGAACGTCTTTACTATGCCCATTGGCTCTATCTCCGCTGTTTCCGTTACTTGCTGGAAATCAATGGGGCAGAAGCCCTTTGGAGGCATGTGAATGGCGCCGCACTTACTGCACTTACCGGCCACTAATTTTCCGTTCCTTAGGCCCTCGAGGAACTTGGTTCCAATGGGGCCGGCCGTGTATATGTACTCCTCTATCTCCATTACCTCGCGGAAATACTTTGTGTCGCTCATGGAATCACCTCGAAGCACTCTATATCCCTTATTGAACCCGTTTTCTCGCTTCTCCACTTGGCCTTAACCCTCTTGCCGAATATTCTCCTGCTCTTCACGTCCTCCTCCGTTGCTCCGCATATGTAATGCATAACGCCTGGATAGAATGTTTCATCCACTGCGTAATCCCCATAACCCTCGGGGAGATCCAGCTTAATTACGCCCACCACGAGGGGCTTCTCCATTCTTTCCCTAGTGGTTGATATATACGTGAGCACGGCTGTTTGGATTGTTCCCTCGTCCCTCACGTAGATCCACTCGCTCAACTCGCGGAAGCAGTGGCTACAATATATCCTGGGAGGCACGTACACCCTACGGCAGTGGCTGCAAACCGTTCCAATTATTCTCCCCCTCCTCAACTCGTCGAGGAACCTGCCTAGGGCTATGCCCGTCGTGTACCTATACTTGGCGCTGGGTTTCGCCGTCTCCTTCGCCACGGTCTCGAAGTCCTTCTCGGATAGGGGTGTGCCTAGGTACTTGCTCATCTCCATCACCTCACGTGCTCCTCATCACTATTACCGTCCCAGCCTGCATTAAGTCGCCCCAGGCCTGGGCTAGTCCAGTATATACCGGCTTCTTTACTTGCCTCTTACCGGCCTTACCGGAGAGTTGGTAATATATCTCGGCCACCTTCATTAGGCCCGCCGCCGCTATGGGGTTCCCGACCCCAAGTAATCCCCCTGATGGATTGATCGGCAAGTCCCCATCCCTCTGTGTAACTCCTTCCTTCGTCAACCTAGGCGCCTCTCCCCTCCCCGCTAATCCGAGGCCCTCCATGTGATGCAGCTCCTTGTAGTCGAATGGGTCATAAACCTCCGCCACATCTATCTCCCTCCTCGGGTTATTTATGCCCGCCATCTTATAAGCCATCTCGCCGGCTCTCCTCACGTAGGCTGGGAACGCGAGTTCCCTATTGGTCCAATGCGTCGTGTCCAGGGTGAAGCCGACGCCATCTATCCACACTGGATTATCGGTGACTCGCCTAGCCACTTTCTCGCTTGTCAAAACCAGGGCAGCGGCTCCATCGCTCACGGGACTTATGTCTAGTTGCTGCACGGGCCACACGAGCGTCTCGCTGTTGAGGACCTTCTCCACCGTTATGTTGGGGTCAGGTAACTGGGCTGATGGGTGATCCACCGCATTCCTCTTGTTCTTAACCGAGACCAGCGCTATATCCTCCTTCTTAATGTTGTACTTATTCATGTATCTATGCATCTCCATGGCGAATATCCAGATCAGGTTCGGGTCAAGGGGCTTCTCCACTATGGGGTCCCATATGTAGCGGAAAACGTATTGTGGATGGGGCTTGGCTGCGCTGCTCATCTTCTCCTCGGCCACCACTAGAACAGTGTCGAAGAGGCCGCTCGCCACGTGCCACCACCCAGCTATTGGCGTGAAGACGCCCGTCGCTCCCCCCACGTAGACCCTCATGGTTGGCTTATTAATGCCGCCGGCCCCCTCGCTCAAGTACTCCCCCTTTAGGTGAACCCCATCAAATGCATCCGGGGCGGAGCCTATGACTACCGCATCGACGTCCTTAAGGGTTAATCCAGCATCGTCCAGGGCCTGCTTGGCGGCGATCCACGCCAATTCCTTGGGCGTATCCAGCATTCTGCGCCTAAATAGAGTTAATCCAGCCCCAACCACGGCGACCCGCTGCTTGAGTTCAGTATTCATCTTCATCGACATCACCTCCCCAGAACCACCACTGAACTAGTTGTTGTGGGCACGCCTCTCCACCCATGAACGACGGCGGTCTCCACGGAAGCGTGGTCGCCTCTCAATGATTCAACGGCATAGAGTAGCCTGGCCAATCCATGAGCTTCAAGGGGCACCCCCTCCCCCAACGCGCCCCCGCTTGGGTTAATGGGTAACCTGCCTCCCGCCTCGAATGCGCCATCCCGCATCAGCTTCACTGCCTCCCCCCTAGGCGAGAGACCGAGGGCCTCTATGAATTGAAGCTCCTTAAATGAGTACCTATTATCGACTTCAGCTAATTGAATTGACTTCTGGGGATCATCTATCCCAGCCATCTTATACGCCATCCTGGCGGCAGTGGCTGCGTGGAGCGGGTACTCCATGTCGTGCAATTCCCATTGGGAGGTCTCGGTGGCCCACCCCACTCCCCTAACCCAGATCGGGGTATCCGTGAACTTACCCGCCGCCTCCTCGCTTGCCAAGACTATCACTATTGCCGCATCAATTAATGGAGCCACGTCCAGCCTCCTCAGGGGGTCCAGTATCTTCTCGCCGCTCAAGTAATCATCCTCCCCAATATTCATGGCGAAGGCGGCCCTGGGGTTCTTAATGGCATTCCTCTTTGCCCTCACCACTATATGGGCCAAATCCTCCTCGGTGGCGCCGGTTCTATGCATGTATAGCCTCGCCTCGAGCGATGCCAAGGCGTGCGGGTTCTCCACCCGTAGCGGCGCCATAGTTATTGGATCCATGGACATGTTGATTATGTCCCCCAGGGTCTCTATGTCGCTGGGCTTCGCGTGTGACTCCACGGCGACGACGTCGAATTGGCCGCTCCTTATCATCATGTAGGCCGAGGCGAGTCCCTGCAAGCCGTCCCCGGCCACCGTGTAGACGGGCCTCATGGCTCCCCCCAATTGATCTGGAGCGAATTCGTCGGCTATCGAGATGCCCTCCCAAAAGTCTTCCTGTGTGCTGATGAATGCGTCTATGTCTTTTCGTGGATCGAGTCCGCCGGCATCCATGTATGCCCTATTGGCTGCCTTATACGTCATTTCCCTGAAGGAGAAAGTGGGAGTCTCCGGCTGGAAGCCGAACCAGCCGACGCCTATTATTCCTACTCTAGGCATATTTCCACTGAATATAGATTGTTTTAAAGCATTATGTATCATATCAACTTTACCCTTATAGTAAGACTAGGGATAAATATCAATTAGTCAAATATAAAGGACGCCCAACCACCTGAAGCCGTGGTTTCCTTAAGGTCAGGAATATTTGGGTATCTATTTTATCAGGTATCCTTATATAAGTTAATTGAACGGGTAATGCATGCCCACGATAAGAATCAAGCTAACCCCAACGGAGTACGCCGTGCTGGCGGTGAGGTGCAGCGAGGAAGGCCTAAGCGATTTAGATGAGTGCATAAATCACTTGCTGGAGGAGAAAATCAAGCCATTACTATCATACCGGGTTCAATTCATCACGTAGATTCAGCAGCACCATCAGCCCTAATCACAATTAACCAAGGAGTGGCCGGCACTTAAAAATTACGCCCAGATCGACCCTCGCAGCCGCACTTGATTAATGCATTCCTATAATCATCCTCCTCCATCACCATGTAATACGCGTCCTCCCCATCGCTGTAGTAAGACCTTATTTGATCCCTCACCTGGAACCCCAAGTCCCTATAGAGTCCCTGGGCAATGGAATTACTGACCCTAACCTCCAGCACGACTCTATCAACTAGGTTCCCGAGGCTGCACATGGAGGCGCACATCAATTTCCTGCCCAAGCCGCGCCCCCTATAATCCTTGACGAGGCCCACCGCCACGACGTGTCCCTGCCTGGGAGCATCTATGCAGGAAATGATGTAGCCAATGGGCTTGTCCCCATCATATGCAATGAATGAGAACCTGGAGCAGCTTCTGCAGAGCCAGGAAATGAATGACAACGTGTACTGCTCGCTCGGCTTAAAGATTCGCCGCTCAAGTCCCTCGATCTTCTCGATATCCCCCTCATTGCACTTAACTAGCTCAATCATGAAACCACCAATGCGAAGTCGTAGGGCCCCAATTCGATCCTCTCCATGTCCCTACCCATAATTAAATCTGTTCCCGCAATATCCACAGCCACCTGCTTCCCAGAGAAGTTGCCCACCAACTCAACGCGTCTCCGCCCCCACCGCTTCACCCTAACTAAGCCGCTCCCCGATTCAATGCTCCACGCCCCTCGCCTCAGCTCCACTAATTCCCTCCGTGCCTCCCTTAACCTCTTAATGAGGCTCAGGGTCTCTAAATCCCACTTGCCTGGGTCCCAAATCATTTGCCTCCTATTATCTGGATCGGGGCCCCCCGGTAATCCAACCTCATCCCCGTAATAAATCATGGGGACGCCGGGCAACGTGAAGGCTAGGGCTAAGCCTAGCCTAACTGGTTTGGGATTGCCTTGAGCCAGGGTGAGGAGTCGAGGAGTATCGTGATTATCGATGAAGTTCCACGAAGCGTATAGGAACCCCCTAGGCAGTAACCGTAGTCTCCTAACCTCCCGATCATTTATGTCGCCCCTCACCGCGTTATTGATGAACCTATAGATGGCGAAGTCGGTGACTCCATGCATGCTGCAAACCCATGGATCAGGCTCGCCCCAGACCTCGCCCAGGACATACGCATCCCCCCTGGCGCTCCTGATAGTGTCCGTGAATTCCCTCCAGAATGAGGGGGGCACGCCGTGAGCCACGTCTAGTCTCCACCCATCTGCGCCGGCCCTCACCCAGTACTCCCCAACATCCTTCACGAACCTCCTGACGCCCTCGTTACCGTAATTCAGCCGCGGCATCTTCCTCACGGATAGGAAGGCCTCATAATTGAATTGGGAGGGATCGGGCTTGTCCCCGTTTATCATGAACCAGTCGTGAAACGGGCTCTTCCTGCCTCTCTCCATGACGTCCTGGAAAAGGGGATGCATTGAGGACACGTGGTTGAATACGCCGTCCAGGATCACCCTAATCCCCATGGAGTGGGCCCTATCAATGAATTCCAGGAGCCCCGCGTTGCCGCCGTACTCCTCCTTAACCCTGAAGTAATTCGTGACGTCGTAGCCATGATAGGAGGGGGACTCCCACACCGGGTTTAGGTATACGGCGTCAGCCACCTCCGCCACGTGGCTCAACTTATTCCCCAAGTCCTTGAAGTCGCTCATGAAGCTGCTTGGGAATACTTGGTAAATAATCGAGTCCAGAACCCATTGGGGAGGCTCCAAGCCGCAGCCGCCCTCCACGCTCGAGGACTCGCGCTCCCACCAATGTAATCCATCGATCTCCCCCAAATCAATGTAACCCCCCGGCTCTGTGCCCCTAGTCCTGACCCTCTCTAGTCCAGCGGGGTCCCGGAATCTCCATGAGGATCCACTGAATACCTCCACATCGCTGATCAGCGGTAATCTGCATGCGTCGCCGAACGTATCGATCTTAACCATGTCGCTGCAGTCCCCGAGGAACTTATCCCTCGCATTCAGCATGAAGGCGTAGTAATGATTCCCCTCCCTAATCCTGAACTCGCCCAGCCACTCGTCCTCCCCAACATTCTTGAGGGGCGCCGTGCCTGGGTGCCATGAAGTGAATGACCCAATTAGGTACACTGCGCTGGCCTTTGCCTTCACCCTGAACTCCACCGTGGCGTAAATATCATCGCTTCGCTCCCACTTGATTACCCTATGCATTCCTCTCCCGCATTATTCGTGGCGTTTATAAAGAGATTGGGGTAATGGGGCCCGACTCTTTGAGGGGTTTTGGGGATAAAAATAAAAAATACTCGTGAGCACATTGAAAGGCATGGATAGCATTGGGGACAAGTATCAATGCACCTACGCGTTTCTGGGGGTCTGTAATGATGATATGGATAAGTACAAGCAATTATTAAGCGATGCCTTGAGTAGGGCCAGGCGCGAGAGCGGTAGGTTAATAGTGATTTCTGTCCTGTGCCCCAACATTGATTATAATAAGTACCTATTAACCGCTAATGAGGTGACGGCGAATAACATGGATGCCAGGGTGGAGCTTTACGAGGTCAGCGGAGTGGAGGGCGCCATTAAGGTATTTAACTTATTGTCCCAGAAATGCGCCCCCGTTAAGGTGTATGCCGACATTGATGTGAAGCCGGAGGGGGTGGAAGTAGTTAAGATGTGATTAAGCTTGCAAGGGCTGAGCACGTGATGAGCCGGGCTATGATGATGCGGTGAGCAACTTGATAAAGAGAACGACAAACCTCGCCCCTTCCAGGGGCTGGGTAAGGTTTAAAAACTCTGGCTTTATTAGTGCCTAGCCCCACTGGTTAACTCTAGTCAAGATGGGGAGCGGAGGCCGACTCACCCCCGCAAT